>NZ_JASJUT010000003.1:29940-111290 GCF_030135505.1 Pseudoalteromonas obscura | reverse complement strand
GTACACCGAGTGGATTCGAACCACCGACCCCCACCATGTCAAGGTGGTGCTCTAACCAACTGAGCTACGGTCGTACAATGTGCCGTGTTTCTTGGCAACGGCGGCTAATATATAGTGCTCTGCGAAATGGATCAAGTAACTTTGCTAAATTTTTGTTTGTCTGCGGTTTTTTCGATCACTACGGGCTAACTTTGCACACTTTGTAGAAATTTTGCCACCAATACACATGACTTTTAGCTGATTGCTTTAGCTCGGTTATTAATGGAGTGACGAGATTCGGGTAGGTGTTGTGACCAAATTTATCTGTGAATGTTTGAAAGTGAGGCTCGATGTCGTGTAAGCGTTTGGCAAGCTGTGATTGATAAGCCTGAATATCTTGGATATAGAATTTTTGAAATACGTTGTTGAGTATTTTGGCGCGTTTTTTATTTTTACCAACAGGGCATACTCGATGCTCTAGCTCCAGCGTGTTAAGCCACGCTGTGGTTGTGTGGTTCCAAGCTATTTGGACTCTGGTACTAGTAATTAAACTTTGAACATAACTATTGTTATTGAGCTTCTCAAGTGCAGCTGTCAGCATATCGCCATTCGCTTTGTTTGGTTCGTCTAAACCCTTTATTAGGCTGGTTAGCGTATTTAACGCTTCTAGGGCCTGTATTTCCCCTTTGCTGGTTTCACGCTTTATTTCACTAAATGTGAGTGTAAAAAACTGATTGAGTTCTTTTTCATGGGTAAATACATAAGTAAGCATAGGGTAGAGCTGAGCAAGCTTTTCTTGCCTTGCAAGTTCTAAGGCTTGTTGCACATCTTGTGGTGTTCTTTCGTCATCAATGCATGCTTGCGCATGTCGGATAAAGTTAAGTGTATATTTAAATTGTTCACTAGGTTTAGCAAGCTTACCTAGTTGATTGTTATGGTTAGCAATGTGTGTAGAAACGCGGCAATGCCCGAGCTTGGCAAGATCTATTACTGAGATTGTGTAACTAGATTTCGGTTTGTCGAAGGCTGAGTACGGCAACATACTCAGCGCTTCGATAGATAACCCGTCGGAATTGAACACCTTGGCTAGGCGTTCGGTATACGTTTTATTCGTGTCGCTAGGCGCAGGTGTGCACCCTAACAAAACCGTGCTAAGTGCTATGAATAGCAGTTTGCATTTCAACGAGTTTTCTCCTCACAAAATATATCAGCAACACAGCAGCTACTGTGAGACCAACAATAATACCGACCCAAAAACCAGTCGGTCCCATTGCAGGCACTATTAGGTCTGTTTTTGCCAATACGTATCCAAGGGTAAAGCCGATTACCCAATACGAGATAAAGGTAACGCCAGTAATTGGTTTGGTATATCTAAGGCCTCTTAAAACGCCATTTGCAGCGACTTGCAGCGCATCAGGTAACTGGTAAACACAGGCGAGTATAATGATACTCGATGCGAGCATAGCAACTTCTTTTTCTTGTGTATAAAGCCAACTAATATCATATCTAACCAAGTAGGTGCCCAATGCCACAATAGCTGCAACACCAACGGCCAGTATAAAACTGGTGTAGGTTGCATTGACCAGTCGTTCAATATTGTTTTGTCCGCTGATATTGCCAATTCTAATACCAATTGCCATGGATAAACTTAGCGGAAGCATAAATAAGATCATGGTTACACTCGCTGCAACCTGATGCCCAGAGACGGCGACAGCTCCTAAGTCAGCAATAAAGAGTGGGATACATGCAAATAACGTCACTTCGAAAAAAGTGGCAAACGAGATAGGTAAGCCGAGTTTAGTTATTTGCAAAATAGTTTCTTTGTGCGGCTTCATAAAGTTGCTGAGCAGCCATTTTCCTTTAAGTTCTTTACTTTTTAGGCTGTAGCAGAACTGTGCAATGGCCATGGTCCAGATAACAATACTAGTTGCTACACCACAACCGGCACCCCCCAAGGCTGGCATGCCCAATTTGCCATAAATAAAAATGTAGTTGGCGATAACGTTAATCCCCAGACCAAGTAATCCAATATAAAAAGCAACTTTGGTGTTACCCATGCCTTCAGTAACATTTCGGTACACAGAGAAAATCAAAAACGCTACCAGTCCATATTTAACATAATCGATATAATCTTGTGCCATTTGCGCAATCTCTGGGCTGGCGCCTGTACTGGCAAATAAGTACGGTGTGAAAAAGCTAGCTATAAACCCCAAAGAGGACAACATTACGGCCAAGTACAAGCCTTGCTGGAAATAACGTTTAATACTGTCTTGATCCTTAGCACCGACACTATGAGCAACCATACTGGTCAGTGCCAATAAAATCGCTTGTAACGAAAACATAAGTGGGTTGAGTGCGCCAGTTGCGATGGAAAGTGCGGCCAAGTCGTTTGGACTGACTTGTCCTGCCATCATGGTATCGACAACAGACATCATCACAAGGGTAACTTGGGCTAATAGAACGGGTGTGGCAAGTCTAATTAACTTTTTGGCTTCCCAGAGTTCAAACTTCATCCTAAAACTCAGTAATTTCAAAAAGTGCATTCTATTGAAGTTTGTCGAGTTTATCTACGAAATAAGTGTGTAAATATGTTTCGACAGGGCAGGGCATCAGGTAGAATGGCGGCATAATTTTTACCTCGGAAAAAACATGTTTACTGGAATTGTTCAAACTCAGGCATCTGTTGTCAGTGCAATATTAAATGATGGCGTCATGCGCTTAGTGTTATCTGTTGGCAATGAGTATTTACAGCAACTCACAATCGGCGCCAGCATCGCTGTGAATGGGTGTTGTTTAACTGTTGTACAATTTGAAACGAGCCAATCAGATGTTGTTGGGCAAGTGAGCTTTGACGTTATCGATGAGTCTTTGAAATTAACCAATTTGGGCGAGCTTAAGTGTGGCAACAAAGTAAATTTTGAACGTTCGGTGACATTCGGTACAGAGCTGGGCGGACATATCGTATCCGGGCATATTCATGATATGGCGATCGTAGATTGTATTATTAGAACAGCTGACAACGTCAAGATAAAACTGCTGTTGGATGCAAGCTGGGCGAAGTATGTTTTTTACAAAGGGTTTATTGCAGTAAATGGCGCTAGCCTCACAGTGGGTGAAGTGGATGAGGATGGGTTTTGGCTCCACCTTATTCCAGAAACCTTATCAATCACTAACATTGGTAAAGTACAAGATGGTGACAAGCTCAACATTGAAGTCGATCAGCAAACATATACTATCGTCAACACGGTTGAGCACTATCTGCGAAAAAATACGTTGAACCCAATAGGCTAAAAGATTTGTTCGTCGTCACTGTCGATTCTTAACTCCAATTTATTGATGGCTTCATCAATGTGCATGTTTAAATGAATTGGATTGCAACATGCGGCGCAATCTTCGTAGAAATCTTGGTCGCCCTCACTGATATCTAAGTCTACAAATATATGATGACCACAGTGGGGGCAGCTGATCCGTTGGTTATACAGCTGCTTCATAATATGGCTCCAACAACCGCCTGAACTCCTTTTCTTACTATAGCAGTTATTGCAATTATTACCGCAATGTTGCGGCTATTTTAGGATGTGTTCGATCTGTTGTTTTGATTGAATGATGTAGTCACCAGCAAAGACGTTAGCATGACAGAGCAAACTATATAACTGATAGATAGGTTTACGTTGTTGATAGCCTTTATCAATTTGGTACGCTTCGTTATACCCAGTGTAAAAAGCGTCTGGTAACTGGGCAAATAATTCGCTGTTGGCGATGTCGACTTCTCTATCCCCGTAATAACAAGCTGGGCAGTAAACACTGGGTTTATCATTCGAAAACGCGATATTACCGCGCCAGAAATACCCGTGTAAGAGAGAAGGTTGTACAGGGTGGTTGACTAAGGGCTTGATGTACTCAACAAAGCTATCAATATCAACGAGTACTATGTTCTTTTCATGCAATAATTGCAGTTGCCAGGCGATTCGCTCTTCTGCAAAAAATATGGACCATTTCTTATGCCATTGATTTGGTTGTGAAAGACCCAGGATATAATTATCTTGTTCGAATCCGAACATTTCCTGTTCGTGGCGGCTGTGCATTTTACCTAGCGTGCTGCCGCAAAGATACCAGTCTTGTTTATCTGTTTGTGACGGAAGCCACTCAAAGACGCTAAAGCAGTACTCAAGGCTGGAGCCAATCGTGATTGGGTCGGCCACTAAAAAATCGCTGTCACGAGTGAGCAATGTATGATTGTCCGCTTCGCACTCATAGCGCTCCAATGCACTAATGTGGTCAACTTTTACCAGAAAGCTGTGCTTGTCATTTTCAATTTTATAGTTTTTGGACTTGTGGTTGCTGGGAAGCTGTGTTTTTCGAGTAAATTCAAAATTGTCGTGAATCGCTTCACTGATGTACTGGTTTACTAGGTTCCACATAGTTAGCCCGGTGGCGAGTGAGCACTTGATCTAACTATGATCGATTTTCGCTATAACACAAATACTTGAGTGCAAATTTAAATCTAATAGAATAGCCACCAGTTTTGAAATGTTTTGGATGTTCACATTGAATAAAAGTGTTATCACCAACCTGATGGCCGCAACGTTAGTTGCTGTTGGCTACGGTTTAAATCATGATTTGCTGTTCACCATGGGGCTGTTTGCGCTTTCAGGCGCTGTTACCAACTGGCTTGCAGTACATATGTTATTTGAAAAAGTCCCTGGTTTATATGGCTCAGGCGTTATTACCATTAAATTCAAAGAGTTTAAAATAGCCATTAAAGAGCTCATTTTAGATGAGTTTTTTAATCAAGATAAATTGAAAAGCTTTGCTGCAAAAAATCAGATCGATATTGATTTGAACCCTGTGATAGAACATGCGGATTTGTCGATTGCCTTTAACAAACTCGTTCAAGTGATAGAAGGGTCACAATTTGGCGCCATGTTAGCGATGGTAGGTGGTAAAGAAGCCATTGAACCAATGCGAGACACTTTTACCGATAAAATGAAAGAAGCCTTGTTAGAAATGAGCGAGCAGCCAGAGTTTAAAGACAAAATATCTGGGGTGTTAACGAATGGACAATCTCTTGAGTCAATTCGCACAGCAATTGAGCATGCAGTAGATGAAAGGCTCAACGAGCTAACACCCGTGATGGTTAAAAATATCGTTCAAAACATGATCCATACTCATCTAGGCTGGCTTGTTGTGTGGGGTGGTGTATTTGGGGGATTATTTGGATTAATCGCCAGTATCTTGTAACTTTAATCAACAAGGTGTGCATAGATAACGTATTTATGCACACCATTTGGTCAGTCATTATTTAGAGCCAGATAAAACGACAGGTAGCGTTGACTCAGTTTGCGCAATATCTTTGATAGACGTTTCTGTTTCTATATCAATTCTCATAAATTTGGCTGTACGAGTTAAACTGTACGTTTGAGCAAATTCACTCAAATTCATATCGTTACACTCGAGTTTATTGGTAATGCGCACTTTGGCGGTGTGTTGTCCGCGTATCGCCTCAAGCATGATATGAGGGCGATCAGAGGCGAAAGCCATACATAGCTCAGTAGCATGGCTGTCGTCAGCCGCGACAAATTCAACAGCGTGAGCATTTGATACAGATACAAGCGCAGTCAGTGCAGCAGCGGTCATTAGTACTTTCATCGTTATTCTCCAAACAGATTTTTAGGTGCGATTCCACTAGAGTATTGTTCTGAACCACTCAAAATGCTGTAAGGGAAGATTGTACGAATGTAAGGAATTATGTATTTGTATTTTTGTTTGTGTAAGTACATCTAATTACAATAAAAAAGCCATACAATCTTGTGTCAAACCGATGATAAAAAATTTCAGATTTTATTTTGTTAACAGATCGGTAGCGAGGTGTTTCGACGTATTTAGCAGCTTTTTCTCCTTCTATTAAAACCTATTTCAAAAGTATGTCGAAGTATGTAAAAGTGTGTATAAAAAACAACCTGAGTAATCATGGGCGTGCCTGATTGTTATACAATATTGCAATTTCTCACGTAATTTATCGTAATTTATGGCATTTTGAGGTTTTTGCATCGAAATTTTTGTGAATTTTCGCTACAGTCTCTTTGATAACTACAGTCACAAAAACTACAGAGATGAAAATATGAATATGTTCAAACCCTCTGTGATCGTGCTTGCACTAAGCACAGCTCTTTTAGGTTGCCAGCAAGACACTGGTCCTCAAAAAGATAAAGTCACAATCGAGAAAAATCCTTACCCAAGTACTTATAAGCCTCATTCAACTTCAAGTACCTTAATCACAAATGCAACAGTTCTGACTGGTACTGGTGAAAGAATCAATGATGCTGATGTTTACATCGTTGATGGTAAAATTAGCCAAGTTGGCAAAGATTTGGCTGTGAGTGCAGACGCTACGATCGATGCAGCAGGGAAATGGGTAACACCTGGCATCATAGACAACCATTCACACTTAGGCGCGTACCCAAGTCCTGGCGTTGAGTCTCACCAAGATGGTAATGAGATGATCAACCCAAATACAGCTCAAGTTTGGGTAGAGCATTCGGTATGGCCGCAAGACCCTGGTTTTAACCGCGCGCGTGAAGGTGGTATTACGTCACTACAAATTTTACCTGGCTCTGCAAATTTATTCGGTGGTCGTGCGGTCACACTAAAAAATGTTCCGTCTGAAACCATGCAAGGCATGAAATTCCCAGACGCGCCTTATGGCTTAAAAATGGCGTGTGGTGAAAACCCTAAACGTGTATACGGCGGTCAAGGTGTTGCACCTAAAACGCGTATGGGTAACATGGCAGGTTACCGTGAAGCGTGGATCGAAGCGTCTGAATACAAGCGTGCTTGGGAGCAATATGAAGCTGAGTATGCTGCTGGTTTAAACCCTGATGCACCTCATCGTGACATCAAGCTAGATACGCTACGTGGTGTATTAGATGGCGAAATCCTAATCCATAACCACTGCTACAAAGCAGAGGAAATGGCCATGATGATCGACCTCTCTAAAGAGTTTGGCTATCACGCAGGTACTTTCCACCACGGTATTGAAGCATACAAGGTTGCAGATCTTCTGGGTGAAAATGGTAACTGTGCGGCGCTTTGGCCTGATTGGTGGGGCTTCAAAATGGAAGCATATGACATGTCACTTGAAAACGTCGCAATTGTTGACGCTGCTAAAAACTCGTGTGCTGTTATTCACTCTGACTCTGACACAACAATTCAGCGTTTGAATCACGAAGCTGCAAAAGTTATGTACTCAGCCAATGAAGTCGGTTTTGACATTAAAGAAGAAGATGCCATTAAATGGATCACCTACAATGCAGCAAAGTCTCTAGGTGTCGAAGAGCTAACAGGCTCTATCGCAGCAGGCAAGCAAGCTGATGTGGTTATTTGGGATCAAAGCCCGTTTAGCGTTTATTCAAAAGCTGAGAAAGTATTTATTGATGGCGCAAAAGTTTATGACCGCCATGACAGTAAATACCAAGCTGTAAGTGATTTTATGTTAGGTCAGCGCTAGGGGAGCCACAATGAACAAGTTTAAATTATCTATCCTAACTGGTGCGTTGCTAAGTTCTACGGCGGTATTCGCTCAAGTAACAGCAATTACCAACGCGACTGTGCATACACTAACCAGTCAAGGCGTGCTTGAAAACGCAACTGTTGTTATCGAGAATGGAAAAATTAAAGCTGTGAACCCTCAGTCGTTTAACGCTGATGTAACAGTGGATGCTCAAGGGAAAATCCTAACGCCTGGTCTTATTGGTTCAATGAATCATCTAGGTTTAGTTGAAGTGGGTGCTGTATCTCGTTCTGTAGATGCATATGACAAATCAGGTCTAGAGTTTGATCCGAGCTCCGCCTTTAACCCTCGTTCAAGCCTTATCCCATATGCGAGGAAAGGTGGAGTAACACAGAATGTAAGCGTACCTTCTTTACCTTGGGGTGAAAGTGGTGTGTTCTCAGGTCTTGCTTTTGTCGCAGACTTATCTGGTGAGTTTGGTAGTGTTACAGATCGCAAAACAGCGCTGATTGTAGACTTAGGCGCAGTGAGTGACGACGGCTCTCGTGCTGCAGCTGTTCAAGCTTTCTCTAAAAAGTTAGCAGAGCAAAAGGCAAAGCTCACCGCTAAAAAAGATAAGAAAAAAGACAAAGATCCGTCAGCTGAAGAAAAGCTGCTGATCCAAGTTCTAAATGGCAAACTGCCAGTAGTGGCTTCTGCATCACGCGCTTCTCAGCTACTAGAACTTATCGAACTGAAAAAACAGTTTGGCTTGAATCTGATCATTGAAGGTGCAGATGATGCTGTCGTTGTAAAGGATGAGTTAGCTAAAGCTGACGTACCTGTGATTGTGAGCTCAGTATCAAACCTACCAACTGGTTTTGACGCGCTACATGCACACCTAGGTAATGCGGGCGAGCTCGAAAAAGCGGGCGTAAAAGTCATTTTGAATGTTGCTGGTGACGGTAGCCACAATGTGTATCAAATGCGCTTTAATGCTGGTATTGCTGTTGCAAATGGCATGACACATCAGGGCGCTCTTGAAGCGATGACAGTAAACGTTGCTGATGCTTTTGGCATCGAAGGCGGTAAAATAGCAAAAGGTGAGCGTGCGGACGTTGTGCTTTGGACTGCGGATCCGTTCGAGTTTAGCACACGTGTTGATAAAATTTGGATTAACGGCGAGCAGGTAACAACTGAATCACGTCATGATAAATTACGTGAGCGCTACACTACAGATTCTTCAATGCCCCGTGGCTATACGAAATAATCTGGCAAAGATGTATTAAGGCGCCTTGTATGGCGCCTTTTTTATACGACGATAAATATAGCTGTGCATACAGGACTCTCTTCATTGAGTGAATACTCGTGGGTTCGTACACGAAAAAACAGAAGAACCAAGGTAAATATAAGGGGATGATTACCGAGTAAAACAGGGGGGGGAGAAAAGAAAAAAGAGAAGAAAGATTCCTCTC
The DNA here is from genome assembly GCF_030135505.1 of Pseudoalteromonas obscura. Classification (NCBI taxonomy): domain Bacteria; kingdom Pseudomonadati; phylum Pseudomonadota; class Gammaproteobacteria; order Alteromonadales; family Pseudoalteromonadaceae; genus Pseudoalteromonas; species Pseudoalteromonas obscura. The sequence goes on along the minus strand of NZ_JASJUT010000003.1, from coordinate 102,347 downwards.
TTATAATTATTAATATGTGGTAGCACCAAATAGCGCGCAGCCATTTGGTGGTATGCTTTTAAAGGTCAGTCGAGCCTTTTAATACTCGACTAGCTCAATACATTATTTGTAAACAGTGTAATCAACTTCTAGGTTAATATCGTTTTCACCTGATACAACCCATACTTGAGTACGCTGAACTTCACCTACTGGGCTGTGGCAAGTCACAGTTTGTCTAAACGCAGGACCAGAGTAGTTATATACTGCATTTTCTAACGCGTAATGGTTTGTGTGAAATAGTGGTGTGCTATCGTAACCATTGAATACACGAGACTCGAAACCGTCATTCATTGTTGATGAACAATACGTGTCTTTGTTTTTGTTATCGATGTGTAGTGATGAGCTATAGCTTACTTGATCATACCATCCGCGGCCGCCACAGTGTGAACTCGCGCCTGTACAATCTGGTCTTTTGTACTCACCAACGCCCGCTAGGTTTGTATCCCAAGTGATAACCGGTAGTGCTGAGAATTTATGGTATACCTTGAATTGCTCTCCTTCTAAGTTTTGGCAGTTTAAGGCAAGAACGCGGTTGCGCTTGAGTTGTTCGTCACTGAAACCGTTATTGAAATGAACAGTATCAACCATGGTTGCACCAATGCCGCCTGTGCCGATATTGACAGTACCATATTGCTGACCGGTTAGTTCATCGAAAATATAGCCACTGGTACACTCAGAGCCAGCTTCCTTATAGTAAACCCAAGCTTCAAAACTACGAGCACTTAATGAGTCAGTGACAATACGGTCTACAGCGCCATTTGCGTATGTCGTCGTTCTGTTGTAGCCATCAATATCTTGAACAGAAGTTTGAGCAAATGCTGAAGTCGCTAATAATCCAGTTGTAAGCGCTGCGAGTAATTTTAGTTTCATTGGAACTCCATTGTTTTTTAAATACAGGACTTTATTAGTCCTGAACTGCGGTCTGGCGCAGAAGTTATCTGCCGTATTGCTGAGCAACTAACATATTACTATATGAATATATTCATGCGCCGAATTCTATTTAATCTGCAAGATAGGTTTATTCATTCTAAATGAGTTTGATATATACACTCCCGGTTAACATCGTAACTTGGCATTAGCTGGGCTCTAAAACCTTAAGTTCTGTGTTCAACCGTTGCTGATTGCCAAATAACCTAGCGGCTAATTTTTATTGTGTAAACCCCCTTAAAACGCTGGTGTTTTGATAATTATTTTCATATCTGGAATTTCTATTATTAGAATTTTCTATATTTAATATTTACTTTTGTTTGCATTTTTATATTTCGATAATGAGGTTTTTTGTTGTTATGAAATAGTTTTTAAATTATGTAACTTAATGAAATTTAAGGCTTGATCTTCATGGACTGAAAGGGAGGTGGACAAAGTGTTTAAATACCTTAAAGAAACAAGGTTGAAATAGGTGTATGAAATTTGTTCTTTTGGGTGTGAAGAGGATATGAATTTGGAATTTTAAACAATAGCGAGTCGACAATTGATGCAAAAAAATAAATTGAAAAAATATAAAAATATTTTTAACTTTTGATCTGAATCTATTTTTGCATGGTGCATCGTTCCAAAATAATTTGCATCATCTCGCTGAAATGGTACAAAAGGGGGGTCACAGTATTGAGCAAAAAAGTGTGTTCCTGACTGATCAAATTCTGACAAGCGTTATACAGCGAGATGCTATTCGTCGCTCAGTGTGAAGTGGATCGCAGACGACAAACTATGAATTGCCTTTAATGCTAATGACACGCATTTAAATTCCTAGTAAAGTGAGCTTTGTATTGTGTCCATAACCAAAGAGATGGTGTCTTTTCTGGCGCTGCAATTGAAAAATGGTATTTAAAGGCTACATTGAGCAGGTTGTTGAACAAGGCTGTTGGTAAATAAAATAAAGTTGAGGTTTTAAAGTGTGTTAATAGATGTATTACAAATCAGCTATTTATCGAGTGTCGTTGTGTTTTTTTTGATAACAGTGTCACTCATATCCATACAGCAAGGGCTGCCAAAATTACAACGACTAGAACTTGCATTATGTTGGGTGATGATTCTATCGCCCGCAGTTGAGTTTATGAGTTTACTCGATTTTGAAATTCCTTGGTTTGTGGTTGCATTTATTCATGCATCACCTCTGCTGCTAGGTCCTTTGATAGAGCGTTATCGAAATGAAATGGATAGTATCAGTGTGACATTTTGGCAATCATTTATTCATTTTGTTCCATTTGTTGCTTTCTTTACGTACCGTCTAATTGATACCACAGAAGTAACACCTATAGTTGGTGTACTCTACTTGACTCAGATAATCTACTATCAAATTAGTTTAATTAAACTTAAGGGACTTTGCCAAAGCTCGGTAACACATCATAATATAATGAGATCTATGCTTATCCCGCAAAAACTTTTGATGTCATTTTACTTTGTGTTTTCCTTCTCTGGCGCTATTCAAATGGCTGGTTATTTCTTCAATTTTGAGCAACTATGGTTGCTGTTACACATAACAAATACGTTTGTGTTTTTATATGTTGTGTTGCTATGCCGAGGGTATATAAATTTGCTATTAAGAAAGCTAGAGAGCCTTAATCATTCGTCATATTGAAGTGGTATAGTATTAAATTAGAGCTAAGGTATTTGGGGTAATGCATTGACTCGCAATAAAGTGTATGTGCTGCCAGGCACCATGTGCAATCGAAGGCTTTGGGAAGCGCTAAGCTGCGAGCTGGACCACCAAATCGAATTGGTGCACTGCGAGATCCCAGATGCCGAGAATTTGGATGAACTGTGCGAGAAGCTTTTTAACAGTATCGTCGTTGATCTCGTAAGGTCTAATCAAGCGCCAAATACACCGTTTAATCTTTTGGGCTTCTCAATGGGGGGCTATCTTGCTGCATATATTGCGAGTAAACACCCTCATCAGGTCAAGCGACTTTTTGTCGTTGCAAACAGTCCGACACAATTGCTTGCTGACGAATTGTTATCTCGACAAGCCGTGCTTTCATTTATAGAAGGCAATGGATATGGAGGGATCAGCGTTAAAAAAGCGCATGGACTCATTGATCGAGCTAGTGAGCTTGGAAGTGCAAGTATTGTTGATACAATTCAATTGATGGATAGGGAGCTAGGCGAAATCGCGCTAATTAACCAGTACCGATGCACTAACGAGCGAATAAACTTGTTACCTCAATTACTTACACTAAACATACCCATCTATTTCTATTACAGTAAAGAGGATAAACTAATAAACCACCGTTGGTATCAGAAATTGGATCAAACCCATTTGAATGAGCATGTTTATAAAGCTTGTGGCAGCGGTCACATGCTTCCTCTTGAAAAACCAAAAGAACTGGCAGCGCTTGTCAATTCTTGGTTAACGTATCCGGTAGACGATTACATAATGTCCTGAGTGTGAGGGGCATCTGAATCCTAGAGGTTCAGTATTTGCTGTCCAAAATTACGAGTCAGTTAAGACTGTTAACTTTAAAAATATAATCCACGGGGTCTTTGGGTTTGGAAAAGCACTTTATATCCGAATTCAATACCACAGGCCTACTGTCGAACAACTTTCCAGAGGTAGAACTGAGTGTTTGGTTACTTGCAGGCAACCAAACTTAGGAGGGAGATGAGATGATTTTTAGAATAGTGGCCGCAGTGTTAGGTGGATTTTTTGGCATATTATGTATTTTTCTATTTTCTATTAAGAGTGAGTCAGTGGTAAGTCTGTTAATAGAAGTCAGCTCTTGCCTCATGTTAGCGACAATTTTCATCTATTACGCTGTCACTGGAAAGGAGCTTGTTTCAGAACTCCTTAAGAAATATTGTAAAAGATCACGCTAAATTTATACCTTACTCAGTTCAACGGGCTGCGCTAGCATAATTACAGTAAAGAGCTATTGAAATCTATATCATACTTCGTCATGGTTATAGCTGGTAAACATGATATATTTTAAGGAACTTATGTATAAAACACTCGCTTTTTCAGCCCTTTTTTTGAGCAGTGGCAGTTTTGCTAGCATGCTAGAAGAAATAAACTGTGAAACATATGACCCATCACTACAACCCTATAAAACAAAGTTTACTTGGGGTATCGAAAGAGAAACCCTCGATATGCCATTGGAGGAATTCTTTGCCAAATTAGCAGTGGCATATCCTGACGTAGAGCCGGCACACAGACGATGGCTCTTTAAATTACTCGACAAAAAAACAGGGAAATATAGTAAAACTCAGGTGGTCAGGTCATACCAGGAACAGGCAGGAAAAAACTATAAAATAGAAAAAGTCACGGTCCAACCTCCGTGGGTTGTTAATGTCGACGGTGAAATTTTGATTGGCACTAACAATGGTGAATTTGGCGGAGAGTTGCTAAGAGTTGATAAAGCCAACAACATGACTTTACTTGAACAAATGAACGTGGAGGATGTTTATAAAATGCCTTTTGGTGTTGTGGTGACATCGGGTCTGGCTCACTTATCATCAAACACTGGAAAAATTAGCCTGCTCACGCCCGATTTTAAATTGGAAACGCTATTTGGTTTAATTGGCAGCCCTCAGTCTTCTTGGTTACTAGGCAATGGCGATCTTCTTATAAATAGTTATCCAAAAGGCACTCAAGTTTTAACCAAAAAAGGCTACTTAAAACGCGTAAAATGTGCCACAAGCCAATAAACTTAGTTATTATTTTGCAGAGTCTTAAAAAGACTAAGTTTTAAATTAAAAGGTGTCGATTGGAAATAAGGTCTGTATCTGGCCACCAAGAGCACTCTGAGGGTGTTATAAGGATGAAATATGATTAAATATGTTTATGGCATTTTGTGTATTTTAGGTATTGTTTTACCGTATAGCATGTTGATCCCTTGGGTATCTGAAAACGGGTTAAGTGTAGTGACACTTTGTACTCAAATAAGTGAAGACCAGATTTCATCATTTGCATGGTTAGATGTGCTGATCTCAGCCTGTACCCTAATTGCTTTTATATTGTATGAAGGTAAGCAGCAAAAAATGACTAAGTTATGGTTGCCTGTTATGGGCACTATGGCGGTTGGTGTTTCATTTGGTTTGCCACTATTTCTATTGATGAGGCAGTGCCACTTAGAGCGCGTTGAGTTGGCTGTGGGGCATCGTGAGCAAGTTATAAATTGATTTATGCGCATTGTGCCGTCATTTTTGTGATGTGTCTTCACTAAGGGAACATCGTAAATTACGATGACACTTACTCATCAAGTGTGTATTCATTTTGACTTTTTAAAGCGTCTATAAATATACGTCTATTCAAGCTAAAAAGGATATTTAAAATGCAATTTAAAACGCTTAGCATTGTTACGGCAATAATTGCTGGTTTTCTATTTTTGGCATTGCTGCTTTTCCCAGAGTTAATGTATTCTTTATTTCAAATTCCTCAAACCGAATCAGCCTCTTTCATGGCTCGTCGGGCTGCCATTCTATTTTTAACACTTGGAATCTTGTCTTGGTTGATGCGTAATGCAGATCACGCTGAGTCAAGGAAAATGGTATGTTTGAGTTTTATTATCATGATGTTTGGGTTAGCCGGCCTGGGAGCATTTGAATATGTTCGAGGGTATGCGGGAGTAGGGATTGGGCTAGCGATTGCTACGGAATTGGCACTTGGACTAGCATACCTTAAAGTATACTTCGATACTCGATATAGATTAAATAGACAGCATCAACTAGAGCAATGAATAAATCAGGTTTGAGTCAATGACTATTAAAATTGTGGCATAGTGAGCTAACTGAAAGTCTGACACCCGTTTAGTTAAATCGAATTGACACTAGGTATGAAATTGCTTGCTGTTCACAAAGATACTAGGGTATGCGGTAAAACAGAAATGCCTAAATAGACTTTGAATGGCGAATTCAAAGTCTATTTAGGCATCTAAACTTGCTATTGATTATAGGTTTAATAGCAATTCAACAACTTCCTTTTTCGAGGAAATGCGAGCGGTGGCAAAAAGCCCTCTGGCATTTATCTCAGAAATGTTTGCGATATTGCTAGGTAGTTTGCCTACGACGTTAAATTGTTCGTTGCTGAGGTTGTAAGACCAAAGCTCAAGCTCGTTGCTCACTCCATAAATTGTACTGCCATTGACTAAAAAGTGTTTTCTATCGCCACCGTGCCCATCTAATGCGGGGATGTGCTGAGCTTCCACGGCTCCAGAGCGCCAAAATCTATCCATATGGTCAGTGTAAATCAGATCTCCACTTTCAGTTTTACTTGCCCAATTAACCCGTCTGTCAGTTAAAATACGAACTTCATCGGTTAATAGGTTGAATTCTGTCAACTTACTAACACCTCGGAAACTAGCCAGAGTTAGCGCGGTGTTTTTTACGCTGTCCCAGTGCAACAGCTCGAGTATGATGTGCTCATCTGAATAGCTGGTTTGACGTGCATCTAGTTGTAATTGGACCAATTTATTATTCACATTAACTAGAAGACTGCCGCCATCGGCAGACCACTTTATGCCTGATATATAACTGTCTATGGGAAATTGACTTAGTTGTTTCACACCTTGCTTATTGCTTAGCCAAACCTGATCTTCTCCCGAGCGTGCAGAGACAAAAGCAATGGTTTCACCATTTGGTTGTAAAACTGCACTGTCGTCTGCAACCGTTGAACGATTAATCGTCATCGAACTTTGGTCATCATCAATGTTGTTCTGAGTGACGTCCGCCAGCGGAATAGACAGTATATCGCTGTCGTATTGGCCTTTTATAATTAACGCACGATCGCCGTCAGGGTGAAAGCTTGGCGAGAATGCCGGTTGATCAAGTGGGATACTGACATTGTTTATTATCCCGTTAAAGGACAAGGTAAACATCTGTCTTCCGGTACTAAAAACAAGGTGGTTTTCAATTGGTGAGAAGTTGGCAACAAAAAGCCGCTGGCGACCTGTGTCTGGTGGAAATACGATTTTATTGCTTGAAATGAGTTCGCCATTAGGGGTTAAAAGTTCAATATAATGTTGGTTATCTTTATGAATACTAATAACTGCCAAAAGATCGTCTTTGGTAGAGTAATCATAGTAGACGATATTACCATCATTCACTTTATGTATAACTTGGCTTTTATTCTCGCTGGTTGAATAACTGATCAGTTGCCACTGGGATTCATCTTTTTGCAGTAAAGCAATGTTGTTATTATTTAACCAGTGTGGTCTAGTAATTTCAGAGTTTTTACATTCAAGTAAGAGCTGCATAGGCTGAGGTGCTTTCAGTGCCTTGGCAAAATCAATACTCATGAGCTGAAAGCATTTTTTTTGTGTGATAGGCTCGTCACAGTCGACAGTTCGTATAAAAACCAGCTGTTTACCATCTTTTGAAAAACTATGACGGCCATAACTGTCTATGTTGTCTGTAAGTTTATATTCTTGTTTTGTAACGAGATCCTTTGCCCAAATATTGTTAACACAGGCTTCTTCAGAGTAACGATGAAAAATAATGTACTTTCCATCTGGCGAGTAGATACTGGCAAACTCCCGCCCATCCGATGAGGTTAACGCGCGTAATTCGCCAACAGAAAACATCGGGGTGTCACTAGAAGCCGAAAAGTGTGCTCCAATAAAACCACTTACAAAAATAACGGAGAACAGCAAAAGGAGTTTTGAGCGCCACTGGGTTAGCTTTTCAGTAATAGTTGGTGCTTTTTGAGCCTCTGGCTGAGGAGTATAATTTACTGTTGCGGATGCGCAAGAGTCCGTGTCGTTAGCATTTACCTTTACTTGCCAATTAACTTCGCACTCTAGACTATAACCTTGTTTCGAGTGCGTTTTTATATAAACCTGGCCTTTCCCATCATCACCGAGGGCTTTGCGAAGTTGTGCAATGCTGCGTTGTAAGCTGTTAGGTGAAACAATCGTATCGGGCCAAACTGTTGAAAGCAGTGTTTCTTGGCTAACTACTTCACCTTGATTTTTGGCCAGCAGTGTTAAAACGGCTAATGCTTTTGGTGCGACTACTTGCGGCTGTTTGTTTTGCGTGATTTGGTTTCTGGATAAATCGATAAAGAAATCACCGATCCAATATTGCTTTGCCATAGAGCGTCCGTTCCGTTTATCGGGGTAACTAGTTATTATTCTTTTATGACGTGACTTTAGCACACCTTCAGTGAGTAAAAAAACAAACTTATAACTGGCTGATTATTATATTTTTTATTTCATAAAAATGATATTTTTAGACTGTGATTTGGAAAGCGCAGAGGCCGTATGAGGTTGAACCTGAATGTGAAGTGAAGGCCTAAACACTAATTTAGTTGTTATAGTCAGGTAAGCTTTTCCAAAGAATTGGATCGCTGAAAATGCCTAGACTAAGTCAAATCCCCAGCTGTGATGTCAGCCATTAGGTTTAATGAACTCGTGAGTGGTTCACAGTAAGCCAAACAGTGGTACATATGCAATGTTGAACGAGCAACACAGGTTTTTTACTTATATAACAGCTTGTATTTTTGTTTATTTTTCAGGTTTAATAAATAAAGATTGTCTATCGGTCTGAACTCGTTTAGCAAGCCTTAAAATAACAAAAAAAGGATTAAATATGTACAAAATGGGCGTGTGCCTTATTTTTCTATTTTCGACTCATTTTACAATTGCAAAAGAAAATAACGGTATGGCAGCTTGCCTATCTTTGTATCAAATTGCGGCGTCTGCGATTGACTATAAAGCGAAGGGAAAGAATAAACAGGAAATGTTGGCGCCGTTGCCTGATAAGCAACAAATAGAAAATGATGACCAAACGGTTCCTAGTACCATCATAGCATTGAACATGTACGATATTATTGATGAAATTTATGACTACGATACGTTACCTATAGCTGTTTATGCAGCATATGCATCGGAAAAGTGTCTTCGGCGCGTGGATGGCAAACCAATTAAATCGTATCGCAAGGCGCACCCTCAATTACAGCGGTGCGCGATGTTAACTAGGAGTAAAGCCATGTTAGAGTGCGCCTTTGCCGTGGCAAATCAAGTAAAGCTGCCATCGCAGTAGATGTAATGTATAAGGTCGTTGCTTTATATCGTCTTAAATTTAAGTAGTTGGAAATTTTATGAAACGTATTTTTATTCTATTCGTCATACTTTTATCAGGGTGCGCTAGTGGGCCTAAGTATCTGTATGATGACCATAACTTGTCACCGGAACAGCGTGTATTATTGACAAATCAATGCGATGCTGAATGTGAAAAGAAGATTAAAAGTGCGCTTGAGCTAGACAATAAATATGTTGCAACAGAGTCTAGGTTATTAGAGGTTAACGGTATAAAAGGTGGCTATAACAGAAATATATCGGTAGGAAGGATGTTTAATTCAACAGTTGACGGTAGCCTTGAAGTATATACAGTTCAAGGTTTGCACGAATTACTTGCTCATCATGCACTAAGAACAAGTCATAGTTTTCCTGCGCGATTTAAGGTTAATCTATTAGCTGGTCATACATATCATATTGGCGGTTTTGTCGTTAAGCAAGGCGAAGAAAACACATTATATCGTTGGTTTCCTGTGGTATATGATCTCACAGACAATAAAGTAGTTTATGCGGGCGATTCAGCATTTCAAGTTCGTATGAACTTGCTTTGCCGCAGCGGTCACCCTCAATATGGTCCGTTTTGTAAGTGTATGGTTGGAGAGATAAATAGCAAAATGTCGTTTAAGGAAAAAGAAGACTACATCTTAGGCCTAAAAGCAGGTGAAAACCAAATCAACGAACAGCTTTTAAAACGACTTACAGCAGGTATTGTTCAGTGTTTACCTAAGTAAGCTAATTAGTGTATGAAAGTTGTCAGCTCACGCTTTAATCTACATCTATAAAAGCTATGTATATTAGACTGAACGTAAGAGCAATTGATTATTTCTTGTTACGAATTAAATAGGCTGTATAAAACTCACTGGTGTTTTAACAGCCTTTCATATTTTCGCAATGCCTCAAGTAGGAATTACATTCAGAATCTACCATTCAAATAAAGTCGTTACCAATATTTGGGGACAACCAAATGAAAGGTGTACATCAGTAAATGCTTTATGCGCAGTGAATTGGGTGTGTGTCTGGGCACGCACAGCCTGTTTCGTAAGGCATATGAGAAGGGCAGGTCCCAAGGTGATATGTGTTAGGTCCACATCCAAACGAACGAATAAAGCCACCGGCAATATTTGGCGTTTGCTGTTGCACTAACTCTTTTTGTTGGCTTAGGTTTTTTAGTTTCTTTTTATTAAGTCTCATCTTTCTTCCTTAATGTTTATTTTATTGATTTTTATTGTGTTTTAAACTGATACGAGTACTAACATCGTCAAGTATCATTTAGGGCTTTTTGTCGCCATAAAAATATTGAGTATCCTGTCTCGTTAAGAATCTTTACTAATCACAGAGGGCAAATGCCAGCGTTGAGATAAAGATACGTTGTTTACAGTATGTTAACTATTGTGGCGTTTTTTATCAAGCCTAAATGCTTAGTAAGCTTTTACAGCATTAATAAAAAGGTGAGAGTGCTTTATAATTTTATGGCATCTATAGTTGGGCGTTCTAATAGGTTAGGATAAACCACATATATAAAACAAGGGAGTGAAATAAGTCGTTAAGTTTCAGCAATAAGTATTAAAGATACCGTTATTCTTGCCGATAAATTGTTGTACTTAATATAAGGAGATTAAGATGCAAATTAAGTCAGGGCAGAGTATTGATTCGTTGGCTATGCGTCAACTTGCGTCAAACGCTAAAGTTTCTAAATCTGAAAGGGAAGAACTTGACGAGGTGCTGCGCAGTAAAGAGATTGCCACAATTGAGCAAGCGCCAGATCTGATGTCATTTCCATTTCGCGCAAAGCGTTACCAAGTTATTAATTTGTCATCTCCACACGAACCACCCCAATACCAATATGGCGAATTGACTAACCCTCACGATATTGAAGCATTTCTGACCCATCAGGATAGGCTGAGCAAAGAACAAAGCGATATCCTTAGAACCTATGTGCCTTCAAAAGAGTTGCTGGCTGTAATGGATAAAATGGACGACGAGACACTAACGGCGTTTGTGGATGTGTTATCCGCTTCATTTGGATTAGACAGCCTGTTTGGACATAACAAAGAGAAATCACAGCAGTTGATTTCATTAATGAGTGACATGTCTGAAGAGCAAATTAAGGATACTGTCGATACGTTAGCACATTTGTCAGATAAGGAAATAAACGATAAACCAGACTCCCCAATTCTCGCGTTTGGGTATCGTGGACCCGCTGAAATCCAGTTGCATAGCTTTGCGCAGACTGCGGATCATCGTTCTCACTTACAGCAAAGTATCCATTTCAGTAAATTGACTCACCAAAACGTTGATCTACTTGCGGAAAACCGTTATTCAGAAGGAGATCTGATGTCTATTAACCAACATTTACAGGAAAGTTCGTTTGAGCAAAGCCGAGGTATAATTGATATGGCGATAAACGTCAAAAATAATGACAGGGTTTCGTTTTTGAACATGCTTGATGAAGTAGACAAAGACAGTGAAAACAACATATTTGAATACGTAGGCAAGCAGGTAGATGTCAGTCAGTATACCAGTGCATATGAGAGCTCATACGGAGGTTATGTCTTGTTTTCTGAAAAAATGGCCAGTGAATCACAGCGTACAGAACTATATAGTAATTTAATTGATTCTTATGATAACCAAGGTGTTGGTTTGATGGAAGATGTGGTGGGGCACTTGAAAGATACACCTCCCCAGATCCAATCTAACATTTGGGAGGCGTTAAACGAGACTATCGAAAACAATCCCGCGCTATTTGATAAGTCAGACTCCATTGAAAACTGGATGAAGCTGCGACTTGGTTCTTTTCAGCGAGATTTTGAAAATAAACAGGTTGACCAAATCTATGATATCGCAGAAGAGTTAGACGTTCCAAGAGATGTAGGGCAGCTTGAGTGGGTAAAATTAAGCACTTTATATTGAAGGGGCTAAAAAGGCCGGCAAAAAATTACTGGCCCGGTTTGGCAACTATTTAACCAATTTACATATATGCATTTATAACAAATGGGTATGATTAAATCGGAAGACATACCGGACAAGGCAATCAGGTTAGTTCAATGACTAGCCGAGGTTCAGTATAAAGATTTCATTATTTTTCCCAGTCGTGACAATCAATTGTTTTTCGTCTTCCGATAGCCTCAATGATGAAACGCCAGTGAGCTGGTGGCGATTCAATTCAGTTATATGCTGCCTAAACCTAAGCTTCCCTGTACTTGGTGTGAAATCAAAAATGAGTATGCCTTTATCCGTTTCACCAGCAACAAAAAGGGTATTTTGATTGTCAGAAAACGCCAAACAACAAGCCCCAGATAGCCCCGGATTTTGCTCACTTGTAACGACTTGATGAAGATTAAATCGCGCTGATGTGTCCTTTTTGAATACATTTAAAGCGTTACTTTTAGAGGCTGCGACAAACAAAAATTGATTGTCAGGTGTCACAATAAGTTGCTGTGGGTTGAGCATGGATTTAACCCCGTTTTTGTCATGCTGTATTGTTTGTGTGACGGAGAATTTCCCTTCGGATGTTTTAGACAGCACAGATATTTTGCTTTGTTCAAAGCCATTGATATAGAGCCAATCGGCATTTTTTGGTTGGGATATAGATGTTGGTCTGCCCCAATCGTATTTTGGAAGCAACCTACCTAATGGAGTTAACTTTCCAGAATCACTTACCTTAAACTCGCCGACAGCGTTACTTTGGTAGCTTGCGACATATAAACGCTGACTCTCTTGTACGATATGCGTATCCCATGCTCCAACAAGGTCTAACGTATCTTGGTCTTTCACGTCTTGATACGCAGTAAAAGCTTGCTTTATATCTAGGTGATCACTGACAGTTTCAATGTGATTAAATTGGCCTTTATCACCTAGCTTGAATGTTGATAGTGAACCACTATAAAAAGCCGATACAATGGCAATGTCAGCATCTTTTAAAAAAGAAATACTAGAAGCCCCTTCCAGTGACGCTGATTGATCATTTTGTTTAGAAAAGCTCTGTGAATAAGCGAAAGAGTGATGCTTACTTGGATTAAAAATAGAGAGAGAGTTGCTGTCTCCGCTAACAATCAATAGAGTATTATTATCGGTTAGCCATGCGTCTCTTGGGTTGGCGACTTCAAAATGTTGGTTGCCTGCGTGACGAATAACCTGCTTTAGTTTTATAGTGGTTGAGTTTGCTGGAGGTTGTGTACTAGCATAAAGTTGAAAAGCAAAGGTTGCAAAGCAAAAAGCTGTCAAAAACTGTAAATTCATGTGGTTATGTTTTCAATAAATGGAAATAGGGATGAGTTAAATATGAACATGTACACAGAATTAAATCAACTCATTACCGAGAAGGGTTAATCCTAGCAACTATTTTAGTAATCATTCAAGAATACGAAGGGAAAAGAGGCACTACGTAACACCTGAATTTTTCACCTTGATATAAATAGGTATTCATGTCACGTCAGTTTTAAAGATAAATATAATGTGAGAGGTGCGATAAATGGAGTTTAGTTCTATATATGTGTTTGTTCTAGCCTGTTTGGCGATCAATTTAATCCCTGGTCCGGATGTTATTTATATTGTGACAAATACCATGAGAGGACAAGTCACAAGTGGCGTAAAAGCTGCTTCAGGGCTCGGTGTCGGTTACGTTTGTCATACTGTCGCCGCATGTTTGGGGTTGTCTGCTGTTATATTAAGTTCTGCTCTGTTATTTAACATAGTAAAAATACTGGGCGCACTATATCTTGGCTATTTGGGAGTAAAATGTCTGATTTCCGTGTACCAAGGGACATCACAGCTAGATTTAATTCACCAAGGAGAGCACACAAACAATATCTTTCTGCAAGGTGTAATCGTCAGTGTTTTAAATCCTAAAGTGGCGTTATTTTTCCTATCGTTTTTACCTCAGTTTATCGATCCTCATAGTGCAAATACAGCGTGGTATCTATTAATTTATGGGTTGATTTTTAGTTCCTTAGCAACAGTTTGCAATTTAGTGTATGCCGTCGCTGGGAGTTGGGTGTTTAGGAGTGATAGAGCCAAGCAGTACACACAAGTGCTTGAAGGGATTTCGGGTTTATTGCTTATTGGGCTCGCGAGTAAAATAGTACTTGATAACGAACAGTGACGTTTACAAATAGAAACAGAATAACGCAATGTAATATGTAATTATTCCCTATATGTATCGATATAAGGGAAATTATATGCAGCGAATTTTATTTTGTATTCTATCAATCGGTTTAGTAGCTTGCGGTTCATCCAGCGAAAATACCAACATAGATCCAAGCATAAAAGAAACAACTCAAAATAACATCGATATAGAGTATGTAGAAACATTAAAGTTATCATCTTACCGCTCTCCCTGTACAAGTGTTGTACAGCAGCTGTGCCTGAGAGTCGAGGGAAATGAAGAGCACGAGTTTGAACTATTTTATGGGGACATTGAGAATTTTAACTATCAATGGGGCACGCGCTACGAACTAGTCGTCAAGACCAAGGATATTAAAAACCCTCCAACGGATGGTAGCAGTATGCAATATCAATTGAGCGAAATATCTACACAACAGGAAGATCCTATCGACACAGAGTATAAATATTCAAATGTTGATTTGTTGGACAGTACGATTGTATCGAACAACGGATCTTTTAAGTTTCTAGGCCAAGTATTTGAATGCGCAAAGAAGGTTGATTGCGATAAGTTGGTTGAGTTAAATAATACTGCTGGTGCCGTTAATCTGACTTTCAGTTATGTCGGAAATGGTCAAATAGAACTTATAAACTGGAATTAAATAAGCTTAATATCAAGGAAAGGTAATGAATTATAAAAGCATTATTTTAAGTTGTTACCACTGGGTTTTAGTTGCTTTTTCTTTGCTTCTTTATGCACCAAGTCTTGTACCTGGCGCGATGTCCATACTGGCATATTACATATCTTTGTTTGTGCTTTTATTATCTATAATTACCATTAAATATGGCGGTCGTTGGTGTTTTAAATCAACAGCGGTGATTGTTGGCTTAGGCATATTCATTGTAAATGACTATTTAAGGTTGGTTGGCTCCCTGCCTTCATCTACATGGGTTGGCAAATTAGTTATGTACGGTGTGTTTACAGTGATAACCACAATTGGTATTAGAAAGTGCAATCATCTCGTAGGTACGAAGTAAAAGGTGGGCAAAGGTAACGGTAACTGCTAGATAACTTTTGTGTGGTACGTGTAGAGTTTTAGTAGAGAGCAGCCTAAGATTAGGAATACCCACTTTAAATTAACAATGTAGAAGTTTTTTGATTATATTGTTTTTTCACATAGACTTGGCTAAGTGTACAGCGAGTTACAGTGGGCGCGCGTAGAGTATCGGTGTAGGGATTTTAAAGCGCAATCGTGATGGGGGTAGGGGGCGGAAAATTGCTGGAAGTATCATATTCCATTGTGATTTAAATCGACATTTTTCTGCAAAATACCACTAATGGAGGCGTTTTGAATTGAGAATGGGTTTTTCAATTTTCAATATGTGTTCCCAGATTGATGTTTTACCAATAGCAATCAGTGGGTTGCTGCACTTCTACTGGATTGGCAGCATGTGTTAATGCTGCGTCATCGAACTGGCGAAATTATTATTTCCTGCTCTTCTAAGTTTGTTTAAAAAATCACCATTCCTTTTGGGGCTGTTCATCCGACTTGATTTACGGTAATGATATTATTATCACAAAAAATAATTTAACGGCCTTATTTTTGAATTAAATATTCCTTTGTAATTTATGAGTTTTTGGTCATGAATTGCGCGTTAAAGTGATGTGAGTTTAAAATCAATTAACCATTTTTATCGTTTTTTTAATTTATTTCATTATTTTTTATGCAGCAATTAATATTGTGTGTAGATTTGTTTTTTATTTTAATTGCTTTGTTGAGTTTGTTAAAAAAGTTGTTTATTATTGTTTTGAAATTAAATAAGGATGATAATAATGAAAAAAATATTCGCATTTGCTCTGCTATGTGCTCCATTTATATCTAGTGCTAATACAGGTGCATTCTTAATAAAACATATCCAAGTAGAGCATGGGCATGTGTACATGTGGGGAGATGGAATGCATAACCCTAAAAATTGCGATATCTCTGGAGTGGTTAAGCTTGATAAAACAAAAGAGGGCTTTGACCAGATGTACAGTTTAGCTTTGACCGCAATGGCCAGTGGTAAAAAAATAGGGTTTTGGGCAAGTCATTGTGGCGCGACGCCTTGGGGTGGAAAAAACACAAATACAGCATATGCGGCTTATATTAAACCATAACAATTAATAGTAGGGCTAGTAATAGCCCTGCTTCTTTTCTTATTACATTGTAAATTAACTCTTGTTTACAGTACTTTTGCTCGCAACGCTTTGCTTTACATGCACATTTCTTCATAGCTACTCTCCCTCTCCCTCTCCCTTTTCTTTTGCTTTTGCCTAACTCAAGTATTAAATAACTGTATATATAAACAGTGTTGTGTATAATCTTCCCAATATTGCCGAGGAAAGATTATGAACTACACAATTGAAGAACAAATTCCGACACCACAAGAGTATTGTGATTTGCGGGTGACAGCTGGGCTTTCTGCTAAGTCCTTGAAGGCCGCTGAGATTGGATTACCTAACACACTATATGGTGTATCTATTCGTAAAGAGGGGCTATTAATTGGTATGGGGCGAGTTGTTGGCGACGGCGCTTGTAACTTTGAAATTGTGGATGTTGCTGTCGACCCCAAATATCAGGGGCAGGGTCTTGGCCGTGAAGTGATGACGTTTATTGATAGGTATTTAGCATCAGTGGTTTTAGAGGGCTCATATGTGTCGATGATAGCTGATGAACCTGAGTTTTACGAGAAGCTAGGCTATCGACAGGTGGCGCCGAAAAGCCAAGGTATGACCAAAAAGTTTAATAGTATGAAGTAATGAGAGGTCTTGTATAAAGACTGATCTTATAAGTTGTTGCTGCTACTTTCTAGGATTGTGTTTCGAGCCAGAAAGTAGCAGCAAATTTATGTTAAATGGTGATTATAGTAGAGAGTGCAACACCGCAATGAGCACACCAGGGTTGAAAGTTATATCACCATTAGGGGAAGCAAATACTTCTCTTGTTGAGTGCAGATCTCTAAAGTCTCTACCCTCTGAGTCTTTTAATGCGGTGACTCGAATTGGGTAACTAACATAGTCAGCAAAATCATGTGCTACAAACAAGCCACCTTGGCTGCCTGTTACTTCTTGAACTTCGCCATCTCCCCATTCAATCTTATAGGTAACATTGCTTGTGTAAGGAAAACATGAACGCATTGCTACTTTGATTTGGGTATTACCAGATTTAATTGATTCCGGTGCAGTGATAAGAGGTTGGAATGCATCTGACTCTACTAACTCTTTAAAGAAAAGGCTTCTTTCCATTACAAAGAGATCTTCGTCTTCTGCGCCAACATCAACTTCTACCCAGCCTTCAATGATTTTTAGCTTCAGTGGTTTATCATAGTCTTTGCCTAATACGCCCCATGAATACTTTGCAGACACACCAACACCTGCATCGATAGCGATACCACCTATTGTTTCATTGATACCATCATAGTTACCGTCGCCACAGCTATTGCCGTAATAACCCCAAAGCTCGGCGTAAGAGTAAAGTGCCGTTTCTAAAGTTAAGCTCGCAACTTCCAGTTTCTTGTGGTACAGACCCGCACCTTGCTTGTATATTACAGCAATTTCAGGCTGCACTCTTGCTCTAACTGATACACCCGCTTGAACAGAAGGGTTGCTTAGATCAACTTGAAAAGTATTTACTGTTTTAGAAGCTTCAGCACAACGGTTTTCGCCTTCCATTTCGCAAACGAAGTCGAATTCATATTTTCCAGATACGTTATAGTTAAGATCAACCTCAGCTTCTAATTTTACACCGCCGCGTATTCTTGCGCGTAGGTCTAACTCATGAAACCAAACGATCCTTACTGGGCCGACCCAAAAATCAAGGTCTTTTTCAAATGTTTTAATGCTTTCGTTATAAAGAAACTTATTTGTCGTATCTATAACTGTACCTTGTACTCTCAGTTTACCATTATCAGAGTAGAGAGAGCCTTTAGCATTAAACCCAGTTACAGAGTGTTTATAAGGCACTTTTAATGTACAACGGTTTGTTTTATATTTGTAGGAAATTGAGTAATTAATTGAGCCTGCAATACCTGTATCAGCAGTAAACGTTAAATTATCTTTTATATCTGCAGACTTTTTAAGAGATGTTATATCAAGTTTGTCTGACTTAGTACGATTATGCCAACGTTTTTTACAAAGTCCGCGAATGGTCTGATCGCCATTTACTGATTGGGTGCTAGTCGAACTGCCACCACCTACAGCAAGCAGGCTTGAAGAACCTTTCATTGCTTCTAAGGCAAAGTTTTCGTCAATGACAATTAAACCAGTGTTGACCGACAGTAAGTCACTATTAGGCGTCACATCGTAGTCATCCAATATATCAACTTTGACGGCATAAGGTAGATCAGAATTCATCACACCGACTAAGTTTTCAAATACATAGGCTCTAGTTGATGTGTGTAATGAGGTTACAGCTTGAGCTGCTTCTGACCATTCAACTGATTCCAATGATTGAGTGTCGCCCGGAGATGCAGGTGTACGGGCTAATCGACTAATACGAGAAGCATATTCTTGGTAATCTGTTCCAGATACTTCATATACTGAAAATCCTTCGCCTGAATTAACCAAATAGGTGTTGGTGGTTTCTTTTACGCTAATCTGGTTCGAAAATGCATAGCCCGAGAAAAAGCTGAATGCAATTAAAAAAACCTTTATAAACGATAATTTCTGTATTGTTTTTAACACAATTGTCCCTTTATTTGAAATTTGTGCGTCATAATATATATAGTGCTGCTAAAATCAATTAATTAATTTAATTTTTTATATTGCTTATTTTTACAGCAGTGGTTTATTTTAAATATAGAAGTAATTTATGTATGAGAGGTTATTTAAGGTAATTTAATTGTTTATTTTGTGGAAATTAAAGGTGGTTTCGCCCTGAGTTCAGAAAAAGTGATTAGTCCTGTTTTTTTATTGTGTGAGGATAAATTCAGTGCTGTCTTTACAAGAGCAAAAGAAAGCTAATGCTCTGGAACAGTTCCCCCACCGCAAGCATAAGCCTGTAATGAATCTGTTGCATCAGACTACCTTCGAAGAAGTCAAAACCTTTTAAATAATATACAACGTTGCAGAACATTTGGATCGTAAATTCAAACTATGGCATGTTGTCATTGACGAAGTTTGTAGATATGAACTTGTGATATAGTAGGCTTTAGAAATATTAGAAAAACGGCCTTACTATTAAGTGACAGAAATTGATGAGGTGTGGTGCTCAACAGTTATATCGAGTACTTATATATCAAAATCATCACTAGGTTAGTTTGGTAGAGTGAAAACCCAAAAATGTGTCTTTTTAAACAGCATGGCTGTTTTTCAATTCATTGATAATGGCATTTGCAAGTGGGGACGCTGAATTATTTTTGGCTGTGATAAGTGAAACAGGGATAGTATAAGCGTACTTTTGCGGAGATATTGCTTTAAAGAGCCCTTTATCAACCCAATAGCTCGCGTAATGTTCTGGCAGGTAGCCAATAAAGGCACCGGAAAGAATCAAATGCGCAATGCCCTCATCATGGTATGCGATGGCGCTATTCATATAATTGAGCCCGTCATTTCTGACTTCTTTATCTCGCATATAGTTACTTGAAACAACCTCTGCACTATTAAGGAATTTGTTTACTTGCGAAACTTTACAGTCAAACAATGGGTGTCCTTTTGCGCAATATAAGTAGTTTTTTTCGTCATAAAGTGGAATGTACTCTAAACCACGTAAGTGATGACGACTAACTCCAAGTCCAACTAATGAGCGGCCATTTATCACCGAGGTTTCAACTTCTTTTGCTTCACATACATTAATATCAAACTGAATATTGTCACTTTGTTTTTTAAGGGAAGCGATGGCGTTTGCAATACCGCACCTTGGATCACTTGCCATAGTATCGATGACTGCAATAGTGACACGTCCAGAGAGCTCATTTTTGGAGCTGGCGACGGTAGTAGCAAAAGCTTCACATTGCTGCAAAAGCTCAAGAGATGCTTGATAAGTTACTCGACCAGGTTCGGTAAGTTCAAACCCACCACGCCCACGTTTACATAGTTTTATGCCGAGCCGGACTTCAAGGTCTGAAAGATGAGAGCTAATGGTCGATCGCCCTATGTTGAGGCGAGACTCGGCAGCGGATAGTCCACCAGATTCAACAATAGCGACAAAAATTCTCAAAAGGCGTAAGTCAACGTCATGAACTTGCACAGGTTTATCTCCAAAAAGCCGCGCATGTATACGCTTACAAAAGGCCTAAAAATATCAGAACGGTTATTCTAGAGGAATGTTCGCCAAAGTGAAAACATAAAGTTTGATAAATTCGGAATGAATTACGATTATCTATAATTTATAAAACATCAATTGAAGAGTAATATTGCGTCATCAAGCACACAGTTGCTTAGGAAAAGCATATATTTAGGAGAATAAGATGACGTTTAGATATGGTGTAGATCGTCTGAACCTTGATATTGTGAACGGCATAGCCGATGGCAGTATTGAAGCAGAGCTTTGTCAGGAAGCATTAGATAAAATTAACAACAGCCGTCAACGTGTAGACAAGATGGCAGCATCTGATAAGGCCGTTTACGGTATTAATACTGGTTTTGGCCCGTTGTGCGACACCCAAGTTTCTCCTGAAGAGACAAAATTACTTCAAAAGAACCTCCTTATTACTCATGCGGTAGGCGTAGGCAACCCGATCGCAAAATCCATTTCTAAGCTGATGCTTATCACTAAAGTTCACGCGCTGAGCCAAGGCTTTTCAGGCATTCGCCTGCAAGTTGTTGAGCGCATGCTTAAGTTTATCGAGCTAGATATTATCCCAGTTGTGCCAGAGCAGGGCTCTGTAGGTGCATCAGGTGATCTTGCGCCGCTTTCTCATCTATTTTTGCCTCTATTGGGTGAAGGTGAATTTTGGGTTGGAGATGAGATACAACCTGCGGCAAAAGTACTTTCTGATAACAATTTAGAAGCAATGGATCTTGATTCAAAAGAAGGACTTGCGCTTATCAACGGTACACAGTTCATTTTATCTCATGCCATTACTGGTTTGACTAAAATGCGTTACTTATTAGACCTTGCTGATGTAGCCGGTGCAATGAGTATTGAAGGCATGCAGGGCAGTGAGCAACCGTTCCGTGAAGAGCTGCATGCGATCCGCGCATTTGAAGGTAACATTGCGGTTGCAAAACGCATGCGCCGTTTGTTCAAAGATTCACAGAATATGGCTGATCATGAAGAGTGTGATCGCGTTCAAGACCCATATTCACTAAGATGTATTCCACAGGTACATGGGGCATCACGCAATGCATTTAACCACCTAAAAGAGCTTGCTGAGACAGAGATGAACTCAGTGACAGACAACCCAATTGTGATCAGTGAAGAAGAAGCCATTTCAGGTGGTAGTTTCCATGGTCAGCCTTTGGCAATGGTACTTGATTACGCGTCGATTGCCGCAGCTGAACTTGGTAATATTTCTGATCGCCGCTGTTATTTGTTACTGGAAGGCTTACACGGTCTCCCTCGCTTGTTAACCACTTCTGGTGGTTTGAATTCAGGCATGATGATCCCGCAATACACGACAGCTGCGTTAGTAACAGAAAACAAATCGCTATGTTTCCCACCTTCTGCAGATAGTGTTCCGACGTCGATGGGTCAAGAAGACCATGTGTCTATGGGTAGTATTTCAGGTCGTAAATTTAATCAAATCTTGGGCAACCTAGAAAAAATCTTCGCGATTGAATTGATGTATGCTGCGCAAGCTGTTGATTTTAGACGTCCAAATACGTGTTCAGATATTATTGAACAAAATCATGCATTGATCCGTACAAAGGTCGCGAAGCTTGAAGAAGACAGACTACTTAAACCAGACATTGATGCTATGGTTGAGTTTGTTAAGTCACAAGCATTTACGGTTACAGTGAACTAAGGAAATCCGACATGAACTTTCAAGAACAAATTAAGCAGGGTATCCCTAGCGTATTACCTGAAGCAAAGCCGTATCCTGCCGGGGCAAATCGTGCACCTAAGCGTAAAGATATATTAAGCCCTGAGGAAAAGCAGTTGGCAGTTAGAAATGCACTGCGTTATTTTCCTAAAGAGTGGCACCAAGAGCTAGCTGGTGAATTTGCACAAGAACTTAAAGATTTCGGTCGTATCTACATGTACCGCTTTAAGCCTAATTATGAGCTAAAAGCACGTTCAATTTCAGATTACCCAGCAAAATGTGAGCAGGCGGCTGCAATCATGCTGATGATTGACAATAACCTTGATCCAGCTGTCGCTCAGCACCCTGAAGAACTTATCACTTACGGTGGAAACGGCGCGGTATTCCAAAATTGGGCACAATACCTACTTGCCATGAAGTACTTAAGTGAAATGGAAGAAGATCAAACACTTCACATGTATTCTGGTCACCCAATGGGTCTATTCCCATCATCTAAAGATGCGCCGCGTGTTGTAGTGACTAATGGCATGATGATCCCGAACTACTCTCAACCAGATGACTGGGAAAAGTTCAATGCACTTGGCGTCACTCAATACGGTCAAATGACTGCGGGTTCTTTCATGTACATTGGCCCACAGGGTATCGTACATGGTACTACTATCACAGTCATGAATGCATTCCGCAAAGTATTAGAGAAAGGCGACAGTCCAAAAGGTAAGATCTTCTTAACAGCTGGCCTTGGCGGTATGAGTGGTGCGCAGCCTAAAGCAGGTAACATTGCTAACTGTATTACTGTATGTGCCGAAGTTAATCCTAAAGCGGCGATTAAGCGTCACGAACAAGGTTGGGTAGACGAGCTAGTTGATAACATGCCAGATCTTGTCGCTCGTGTTAAAAAAGCACAAGCGGGCGAGGAAGTGGTTTCAATTGCGTTTATTGGTAATGTAGTTGATGTATGGGAGTCATTCCTTGCGGAAGATATTTTCATTCACCTTGGTTCAGACCAAACATCACTTCATAACCCTTGGTCAGGCGGTTACTACCCGGTTGATATTAGTTATGAAGAGTCAAACCGCTTAATCCGTGAAGAGCCAGAAGTATTCAAAGAAAAAGTACAGGCAACGCTAAAACGCCATGCTGATGCAGTGAACAAGCATACTGCAAAAGGCACGTACTTCTTTGATTACGGGAACGCGTTCTTACTGGAAGCTTCACGAGCTGGTGGCGATGTCATGGCGGAAAATGGCATTGATTTTAAATACCCTTCATATGTTCAAGACATCTTGGGTCCAATGTGTTTTGACTATGGCTTTGGTCCGTTCCGTTGGGTATGTACATCAGGTAAGCCTGAAGATTTAGACAAAACCGATGCTATCGCAGCGAAAGTGCTCGAAGAGATCATGGCGGAATCACCAGAAGAAATTCAGCAACAGATGCAAGACAACATCACTTGGATCAATGATGCGAAGCAAAACAAGCTGGTTGTTGGCTCGCAGGCACGTATTCTTTATGCTGATGCAGAAGGCCGAATGAAGATTGCGAAAGCATTTAATGATGCGATTGAGCGTGGTGAGATTGGCCCAGTTGTTCTTGGCCGTGACCACCATGATGTAAGTGGTACAGATTCGCCTTTCCGCGAAACATCAAATATTTATGATGGTAGCCGCTTTACTGCTGATATGGCGATTCACAACGTTATTGGTGATGGTTTCCGTGGCGCTACTTGGGTATCAATTCACAACGGCGGCGGTGTAGGCTGGGGTGAAGTTATCAATGGTGGCTTTGGTATGTTGTTAGATGGCTCAAGCGATGCTGAGCGTCGATTGAAGTCAATGCTACTGTTTGATGTTAATAACGGAATTGCACGTCGCAGCTGGGCACGTAACGAAGAAGCAAATTTTGCGATCAAACGTGAAATGGCTAGAACGCCTAAATTGAAAGTGACACTGTCAAACAATGTGGATGACGATATATTAGATAACTTATCTCTGTAGCCATGTTTTTGTAGAGCTTAAGAAATACTTAAGCTCTACCATACTGCAGTTGCCCCAGACTATTTTTATAAGCTACAACTCTCTTACCTATCGACCTGCTCTGTCACTTTGAGTAATTATCATACGAAATCGAACGTTGAGCATTGCAGACATTTCAAGCAACTTCCACTCGTAATTAAGTATTTATTAAATTTTATCCCAATGAGTTTTATCTAATAATATTTTATTGATTTTGTAATTTTGTGGGTATTAAACTCCCCATTTGATGATGAAGTGTTAAATGCGTTCAAAATTAAAGCAAATTTAGAGTGGGATATTTTAAAAATATCAACATTAACAAATTAAATAACCATAATTAAGGTCAAAAAAGGCTATATTTTGTGTTTTTGTGTATTTGTGTGAATATAAAAACCTGTTATTGTGTGCGTGTTGAATGTAACTAACCAAAGGAAATTATGATGTTACTTAAACTAAGTAAAAAGAAAGTCAAAAACCTAAGCACGCCTAACAAAACACTTAATCGACAACAGACTCCCCAGATTGGCGGTGCAAATGGCTTAGATACTCTAGGCTGTTTACCAACAGTCAATTGTCAGGTTTCTTGGCAGTGTTACTCAGATAACTGCTAATGAAAAAAGCAAGCTATGCTTGTGTTTGTAAATATCCTTAACCCTTGTCGTAGGTCTTAATTGACCTACTTTCGCAATAACATAGTTTGTCTTTCCATTTTTCCCTACCTAGTAAACTAGTACTATATTGGCAAAAGAGATTCACCCCTTTCTAAATTATTTATATAAATGACTATTGGCTAGATATTATTATTTCGCACCATGAACTTAATTCAGCTTTTAATATCAAAATAGCATCGACAATACTGTGTACACTCATGATAGACAAAACGTAAAACAAAGGAACAAAAATGGCACAAAATCGGATAAAGAATGTTGTTTTTGATATTGGCAATGTTGTAGTGCGTTGGTCCCCGGTAGACATAATCAGACTGACATTTCCCGATGCAAAAGAGATCAATGCGCTTGCACAGTCAGTTTTTCACTCTGAGATTTGGTTGGATCTCAATAAAGGCTTAACTACAGAGCAGGAAACAAAACAACAATACCAACAAGTGTTGGGATTTTCTCAGCAAGATACTGAGCGGCTTTTTCACTATACCAAGCAGTCTCTTATCTTACTTTATCAATCGGTAGAGCTTATAAAGCGTGTGAAACAGGCAGGCTACGGTGTATATACTTTAACAGACAATGTGCATGAAATTGTTGCTTATCTAAAAGACACTTATGACTTTTGGGATTTGTTTGACGGCGAAATTGTATCGGCAGACTTAGGGGTTTTGAAACCTCAGCCGGAGATCTACCACGCGCTGTTAGAACAATATCAGCTGGCTGCCAATGAAACGGTTTTCTTAGATGATATGCCGCATAATGTAGCAGGTGCAAAGGCGGTGGGTATGGCAGCAATACAATTTGAAAATGCAGAGCAGGGAGTCGCGGCACTAAAATTATTAGGGTTAGAGTTTTAAATTTTAAAAATGTTGAGCCTCAACTTGGGTGTGAGGCTCAACATTTTTATTACGATGCTTTGTCAACTAACTTCGTTTCGGCGAAATGAACTTCATGGATCCGCTGATAGACTTTGACCCATTCTCCCAAACTAGGTTGAGGGTAATCAGGGTATTGTAGATATTGGTAAACTACCTCGCCTTCACTAAAGTCAGGTTCTAACACCAAAGTCGCTTTAAAATTAGGTGGGATTTGAATTCCAGGGCCTTGACCAGGGATCTGAGGCCAATGAATATTAGGGAAGCCTGTAAGGTCAATTCTTACTTTTGAGCCAGGACCCATAACCGTTTCGTATATAATGTTTCCACTTACATGTGAAACACTTTCTACGTGTGTAGCTGTTGCTTTGGTGACTTCAGCATAGCCTGTCGCTGAGTCATGGATTGTATCAAGCGTAAGTTGCAAGTTTAATGTGGGTGCACCCGCATATAACTCACCAGTTTCCGACTTCAGTGCTAAATGAACCAAACCTGCTCTTTGCGTTGTTAAGTGATTTTTTTGCTCTGACATTACCGTCTCCTTTTATAAGGTAAATTCCTAGTTATGCTGCTTGTTCAGCATCAAAAAAAGAGTAGTCCGCGCATGACAGATAATGTATTACAGGGTCATTACACGACCCTGAAAGGTATTATTTGAATAGGTCAATTCTCTATGGTTGTTTCATATGATACTAAGCAGGGTTATAGTTGTGCCAGTTGGCGTAATTAAGTAGATAAAAATCAGTGGAAGAGAGTTCCCTCAAATGCATGACGGGTATTAATAACTATGTACACAAAGGCTAGAAAATATAAGGATGAGCTATGGAATGTGAGTTTTTTAATGCTCGTAATGTTATCCGCATTATTTCCTTTGCCTCACTCTGAGGTAACTCGATCAGAAATGTGGGATATTTTGAGTGTTGCGGCATTAATGGTCATGACTAATGTGCTTGGTCTCCAATGGTTCAAGCGAGAAGAGCGAGTCAACCATGGCGGTTTTATTTTATGGAGTAGTATCATCATGGGTCTAGGCATTTTACTTCTTATGCTAACTTCTTACAGCTTAGTTAATGGACAGGGGTCAAACGTTGCCTTGTTGGCTTTGCTCTCACCCCCCGTTATTGTTGTGATCATAATGTCCTTCAAAAGATACTTTGATGAAGGTTATTCATATCAGATTGCGAAAGACATTGGCAAAGTTCGACCGGGTACGTGGTACTTTTCCCATACGACAGCATATGCTCCGCAAGAGCAACCGACGAAAGTGAGCAATAATCGTTGGTTACCAAAATTGAGTAGCGGTTTAATCATTATGGCAGCAGTGGCAGGAGGTTTTGTTACAGACAATTCATTAGATGCATATCTTCTTTACTGTGCCAATATAATAATTGCTGCGGCATTTACTTGGTTGAGTTTTTGGGGATGTTGGATGGACTTGATCCATGTTACAAGGGCGAAGTTAAGTAGCGCATTATAAACCTAAAATGATACAGACACATATTAATTGCTTAAATCAGGCGCTTTGAATGTAGTTTAAACCCCCGATATTTTTGATAATCAAAAATGGATTTGTCGTCGATGTCTTAATCGTCACTTAATACCCAGATTTGTACACCGTGTTTTTTGTATGGAGAGGGCAAGTATTTGATCGGGAATATAAAATGTACAGTATTATAAAAGATACCCATGCTAATAATTACATAAAATCAAAAGCAAACCTCACAAGTATGTTTTGAAACTAAGTGCCCGAGAATCCGCCTAGGGTGGATTGTTGAACTTGTTGGTTCTGATATGGAAACGATCAAAGTATAGTTATGGTAAAAATTAAGCCAGATGCCTTATTCTTTTTTCTGTTGTTAGATGTAAGGCAAAATAAAACCATGACCAAACTGACAAGTAATATTGCCGAGTATAACCCGAGGTGGAGTGAGATGTATGAATTTGAAAAGACACGTTTAACTGATATTTTAGCAAATGATATCAAGGAAATTCATCATATAGGGAGCACTTCGGTTGTTGGTCTGGCGGCTAAACCTGAGATTGATATCTTGATCGTAATATCTGCGAAAAATACAAATAAAGATTTTACCTCCAAACTCGTTCAACTAGGCTACAGACGAGGTAATGACTTGTCTAAGGGTCACCAATTTTACAAAAAAGATGTCAACGATGTAAGAACGCACAAAATACATATCTGTATTGATGGACACTCAAAGGTAAAAGAGTTAATTGGCTTTCGCAACTACCTTCGCGCTAACAAAAAGGAGCGTGAAGAGTATCAAGCGTTAAAGTACAAGTTAGAAGTTGAGAATCAACACGGTATTTCCGAGTACCTAAGTAAAAAAGGCCCTTTTATTCAGCATGTAATACAAAGTGCACTTCAAGTAAAGTGATTGGGCGTTAGGGAATATTGCTTTGATTTTAAAGAATGTCACACATTAAGGTGTGTACTTTAAATTAATACAGGCGCTATGCACAAGAGGATATCAATGGTGGTTACTAAAAGCTTAAATACCCAGATTTCATTCTATAAGCAAGCTCTTGAAAGTGGCGAATTACAGGAAACGTATCAAAGTTTGGTGAGTATCGTTCAAAACCTCCGAACTGAGTTTTCAAAAAGATATGACGGCGAGTATGCAGTCGCGGGCGTTTTACATGGCTACTTAGATTTTACTTATTTTTATATCCAAAACAGCTACCTAAAATCTCACAAGCTAAAACTTGCAATTGTACTCAATCATCAATAAGTAAGATTTGAACTTTGGCTTCTAGGTCAAACCAAAGGCGTGCAGAAACGGTATTGGCATAAACTAAAAAATACTGAGTGGGCCAGCGCACAGCGCATGCCAAAGTATTCGGTATTTGAAGTTCCCTTATTGGAGTCCCCTGACTTTGATGACTTAAATGAACTATGGGTATCAGTATGCAGTGGATTTGAGTCACTATCGGATCAGATTGTTAAAGCATTAAAGTTGGGCGAAATATAAAGAACAAACCTTCAATAGGGCATAAACATATCAAACTGGAAAACCGCCAAATCGATTTATGCCTGATTAGGTTCACTAATTGGGATGTAAGTGGAAATCAGTTTACGCAAAAGCAGTGAGCGCTATGTGGTGTATTTAATTTCCAAAGTCTAGTTAAGCATAGGCTCATTGGAGTATGTGTAGCTGAACATATACAAAACACGTGATGTGATTAAAGGAACACTATTAATTTTTCTAAATTGACAGTACCTAATTAATCGGTAGTTTTGAATTCGGGTGAATAAAAAACAATCTAAGGAGATATTGTGAAATTAAAATTAGCACTCAACAAAAAGTCAATGAAACAACTTAACCAGAAGCAGTTAAATCAGCAGGTTACGGATAAAGTAGCTGGTGGAACATTCATTTCGCAAGTGGGCTGGTGTGGATCTGGTGTGATCCAGTGTTGGACAAATGGGCCATGCCTATAGGCATGGTGTTCATTGCACAATAGCCTATGAGAGCCTATATAGTATTGGGCTCTCACTTTACATTAAATACATATTAATCAACTGAAATTCACTAAAACCACGCACTTTTCCACCGTTTTATGCTGCACTTGTTTTGAGTATTGACAACATACCTTAAGGAGAACAGTGTGCCTTTGCCTCGGTTTAACCTCATCCATTGCAGCTTAATACTGAGTGTTTAACCGTGTATTTATCTTAGTCCTTGGGCTTTTAGTTCCCACTATGGGGTCTGTTATAAGGTCACTTTGTTAGCACTGCTTATCATTCCCTTACTTGCAGCGAACTGTTTGCAAAAGAGCCAGATACAAACTACCAATTAGTAAGTGGTCTAAACATTGGTAGCCAATACCGTTGTCGAACTGCCACGGCAGTTAAGACTTATTTAAAACTGATTAGTAAATCCTGTTACTCATAGTGCAAATTGTAAAACTTGATAAGTGACCTGTTATGAATTTTCAAAGTATTCGCGTTAAATACACGTTGTTGTTTGTTGCGATTTCAGTTTTTTTTATCGCAGTAGTTTCAATAAACCTGTTCCTGATATCTAAAACAGAGAATAGCCTCACAGAAGTAGGGACAAAATTTAACCCGGCTATTTCTGCTGTTATTAATGCCGACAGAGATCTATATCAGGCGTTATCCGCGGAACAGCATATTTTATACAGTACAAATTTAAACAGCAGCTACGATAGTCTATTTTCAGACTACAAAGATAATGCACAGCAGGCACTGGACCGTATGAACAAATATCGTGAGTTGATGCGTGACTACCCCAGTGCGCTTGCTCCGTTAAGAGGGTTTGATAACCAGTATCGCATTTGGCTTTCGGACTCTCAGAGGGTATTTGATTTAATGCGACAAGGCGATAAAAGTGCTGCCATTATCCAAAGCGAAGGTAAAGCAACTCAGAGCTTTAATGATTTAAGAGAGTATTTTAACTTGGCTGGTGAAGCGGCTGATACCATCAGTGGAGAGGTCAGTAGCCAGTCCATTAGTGAAGTAAATAGTACCTTGACGGTGATTTGGATTATAAGTGCAATCATAGTTGCAGCCATCGTTGCAATTGGCGTGATCGCACCAAAAAAAATGGCGAATGCACTAAACGATCTGACAAATCAATTGAGAGACATGAGTCAGGGGGATGGAGACCTTACAAGGCGGATTAACTCTGAACGAGATGACGAACTTGGTGATGTTGCTAAGGAGTTTGATAGGTTTGTTGCAGGTCTGTCAGATTTGATACGGACTATAGTCGATGAATCTATGGCGGTTGTTGAGGGGGTCGAAACACTTGAATCTGGATCTAAAAATATTCACGATACCTGCTCAAATCAGCTGCAAGCCATCGAAGTTATTGTCACCGCGGTCGATGAAATGTCTTATGCAATTAAAGAAGTGGCAAAAAATGCAAATCTTACAGCGGAAGATCTCGCCAGAGTCAACACGCTGACTGATGAAGGGGCAACTGTCACCAACCAAACTGTTGCACAAATTAATCAACTATCAGAGGTCATTGCACATGCATCAGACACCATCTCAAAGGTTTCTGAAGATTCGACAAATATTACTTCTGTGTTAGATGTGATCCGAGGAATTGCTGAACAGACAAATTTACTGGCGTTGAATGCGGCGATTGAAGCTGCCAGAGCGGGTGAGCAAGGCAGGGGATTTGCGGTTGTTGCAGATGAAGTCAGGACACTTGCCAGTAAAACACAGCAGTCCACTGAAAATATACAAGAAATGATTTCAAACTTACAAAAAGGGGTAGAGCAAGCCGTTACGTCAATTGAAAAGGGCAATGAGTCGACTAGCTCAACAGTTGATTGTTCATCACAAACACTCGAGTCGTTAGACAAAATAGCATCGGCCTCACAGCGGGTGTCTGATGTCGCCGTGCAAACAGCGACTGCAACAGAACAACAAAGCAAAGTCACCGATGATATCAGTGGCAATTTGGCCCAAATGTCTCAAGGGACACGCCTCAATTTCGATACTGCGGTAGAAAATGAAGAAGTTGCAGATAAAACAATGGCAAGTGCAAAAAGACTTAGTCAGGCAGTTGGCGGGTTCAAATTATAAATCTAAATACGGCTGTAGGGCTCTTCCCCAAGTGTTGATGAATCGACAACTTAATGTTGAATGCTGCACTTACACACAGCCATAGCTTTATTAATAGCTGTTTTTAAACAGACGTAGCAAATCTTACGATGTGCTCTGTTTAAACGGAGGTCAGGTGAGCAGCGTTTTATTAAAACGCTTTTGAGGAATACATATTAACTCTTTTTTATAGTAATACATGATAATGAGACTCGCAGTTAGGGTTAAAAGAAGAATGTTTGTCAGGTTTGGGTTGTGGACCAATACGGTTGAAACGATAGGTATTCGGGACAAATCGAAAAAGTAACTAGACAAAATCAAACAAAAAACCATTAAATTATTTAGTATATGAACAAAGATTACTGCGGTAAGTGAGCGAAAACGCAATCTAACCAAACACAATAAGACACCATACACTGTGCTTCCTAAATAATTGTGATGTAAAAAGCCAAATAGAAGAGAGGAGACAGTGATAGCCCAAATAGGGGATAGCTTCAAGCTCAGTCGATCCAACAAAATGCCTCTGAACACAACCTCTTCAAAAATGGGGGATACTATTACGATACTTAAAAAAAGTATCGAGATATAAAGCCAGAACACGCTGCCTGAAGGGGTTATGTCCCGATTAATCTTTGGTGGGTCAACAAAACTTAAGTCTGTACTCTGGTATAACTGCATCAAGTTGAGCGCCGCAAAGGTCAGCAGCAACAAGCCGATGGCGAGCAATGTCAATTGCCAATAACCTGACGATGACAGGTTATTGGCAAACATAACGGCTCTTTTTCTTGGTTTGAAAAAGCTTAAAATCAAAATAAGTGAAAATACAAAACAGAGCATCTCTGTCAATTTGGCAATATGCGATTCAAAAATATTGACCAATGGGTTGCCGTCAGACATGACGAGTAAAAGTGCAACAGGCACAGACAACAACAAAAAAGGGACTAAGCAATATGTAATAAGGCGAGTAATGGAAAATGTTTGAAACATCGTTTTTTAATTAGTAGCTTTTACTATTTCGTTCAAATTTTTATCAGTTTACTAAAATTATCGCGGTTGCCAATGTTTGTTCTATGGGAACTTAAAAGGAAATGCCCAGTATAGAAAGTAAGCGACTTTTTGAAATCGATTACTCACAAACTGATCACTGCTTTTCTGGTTCAGTGACTATGCACCTAGGCGTACAAAGGCGCATAGTCTGGCGTTTAATCAGGCTTACTCATCAACAGTAAGTACACCATCAATGTTGGAAACACTGACATTGTTTAAGCCACTGATCACTAACGTTGACTCTTGATATGTTTGATCGCGCTTTTGGCACTCGGCAGACAATACAACAACAATGTCATCTGATGTTTTTTGATAACTGCCACTTGGCACATAGCCGCTAGCACTACCTGAGTGTGTTTGATTTACTAAAAACCCATCCATGTTTGCTACATCAGCAGAAGATAAATTCGTCAAATCAAGTGAGGCTGGAATGTACTTGCCATCTCGCTTTTGAGATTTTGTGTATAGAGTAGAGCGAATATTTTTAGACGTTAAAGTAAAGCTACCTTCTGGAATATATTGACTCATTTTAGTTTCCTTTAAGTTGTAAAATAAATTGATGTGAGTGAAGCTCATTTTGTGACACTTTGGTTTCACCACACTTAAGTTGGCAGATAGATTTGGCTTTTAACATTACAAATTATTACACTGTAACAATATTTGGAACGAGACTGATTTTCTATATTGCTAACAAAACTGGGGCAGTTACATGAACATCGGTAATAGTGGGTTATTCAGTATCGGCATTGATATTGGCTGTGGTAGGAAAAGAGATGATAAGGAGTCCCATGCAAGATTTTGAGAAGGTGCTGGAAGTAGCAAAGCGCAAGAGTTTATATGATAAAACAAATAGTTGGTATTCTGGCTCTAGCACATACCTGGCTTCCTTAAAAGAAGAAATAACAGAGGTCACAGAAGAAATACCAAAAAATAGGACCTGCTACCTTGAAGACGAGTTAGGGGATATCCTTTGGAACTACCTTAATATCTTACTGTCTCTTGAAAAAGAGTCGGGTATTGACGTTAACTCTGTACTCAAACGTGCTTACGTTAAATACGAGCAAAGGGTGTCAGCCATCGAAGCTGGTGGTAGTTGGGCTGAAGTAAAAGAAAAACAAAAGCAAATATTGGAACGTGAGCAGGCGCTAGCCGACCGAACTTAAATTGTTTTCCAACTTTGGTCCAAAAAATACTGGAAGGCGCAGGGAAAAATGGAATATTTGGAAATTAAAAGTAATGAAATACCGATTGAGCTATTGCTTGAAGCCGATCCGTCAAAAGAGAATATTTTAACCTACCTCTCAGGATCTTGGTGTTTTGTGGCTACAACACGCGGTAAAATTCTCGCCGCATGTATCGTTAAACCGCAGCGAGCAGAACTGGCTGAAATTTATAACATTTCGGTTTATCCAGTTTATCAAGGGCAAGGTATTGGTTCCAAGTTGCTCAAGTTTACTATCTCTGAGTTATCAAAGAGAGGTATAAGGAGAATCGAGCTTGGCACAGGTACGTTTGGTTACCAGCTCACTTATTATCAGCGTATCGGATTTCGGGTGGCATCAGTGTCAAAGGACTATTTTTTAGAGCATTATGATATGCCAATTTTCGAAAATGGCATTCAGCACAAGGATATGCTAAGGCTATATATTCAAATTTAAATCGTTGATCTCCTAATTAAGACAAAAGTGAATAGGTCGTCAATGAACAGAAACGGGAGAGCTTGCAATGAAAGTTCACTACTTGGAAATCGTTTCAGTTGATGTTGAGTCTGTTATTCGTACTTATGAAGACACATACAAAGTGAGATTTGGTGAAACCGACGAATTACTTGGTGGTGCTAAAACGTGTCGATTACCGGATGGTTGTATGGTGGGAGTGCGAGAGCCATTGCGAGAGACAGAAACGCCGGTTGTACGCCCGTATTGGTTAGTGGATGATATTGAGCAAGCTGTGCAAAGTGCACAATCGAATGGCGCAGAAATAGCGCTTCCACCTTTGGAAATTCCGGGTAAAGGGAAATTCGCGATTTATATCTTGGGGTCTATCGAGCATGGATTGTGGCAGGTTTAACTACGGTTGTTTAACGTGCGAACATGCAACTGAAGACAAACAAGCGCGGCTCTTAGTTACCAGAAAGAAAAATGGCCAATGAGCTATCACTAAGTATGTTTTTTGATATCTGTAATCAAGGCAAAATACAGCTCTGTCTTACTTGTTCAGAAAGGCAAATATCGAATAAAACAAGGGCTGGATAACAAGTCTAAGCTGTCTTATCAAGGTGCCGAAAACTGGTATAATATGAGGGACATATGTTACTTGTTACAGTAGACTTGGCTTTTCAAACTGGGTGCTAACTAGCCATAGTGATCGTACTAATGTATTCAACCAATTGCTACTACAGTTCGTCCAAATAGAAACTGTGGATACTATACAAAAGGAAAAATAGCTCAGCGCAAACTTAGAACCTATCAATTAAAAGCAAATAACAAGGAACAGCAATGCTTACAGAAAAAATAAAATCGTCAATACAAGAGAGTGTTCTATGCTGGTTGGCTACTGTCGACAAAGATGGTTGCCCGAGTGTTTCGCCAAAGGAAGTCTTTATCTGCAACAGCGATACAGAAATACTGATCGCGAATATAGCCTCTGCAAATAGCGTAAAGAATATTAAAAGCAATGACAACGTGTGTGTAAGTTTTGTCGATGTGTTTAAGCAAAAGGGGTTTCAGTTGTATGGCAAAGCGACGTATATAGCAAAAAACTCAGATAGTTTTGAGGCCGCCTTTGGTTCAATAAAACCGTTAACAGGTGATAAATACCCGGTTGCGGGGGTAATTCGTATAACGGTATTAAAAGCGAAATCCATTGTTGCGCCAAGCTATAAGCTGTTTCCAAACATCACAGAAGAGCAGCAAATTGAAAGTGCCAAAAAGACATATGGTGTCTAATGCACTGGTTTTATGAGCGCGCTCAACTTCTGGTGCGCCGCTGCATTTATTTCAAAAAAGTACAAACTGGAGTTTTAAAGATTGAAGCAAGTTGAAGTTTATTTGGTCGATGCATTCACAGCAAATGGTACTGGAGGAAACCCAGCAGGCGTGGTGTTAAATGCCGAATGTTTATCTGAACAAGAAAAGCAATATATAGCTAAAGTTGTCGGTTACTCAGAAACAGCATTTGTTTCTCGAGATGACGAAGTCGATTTTCAATTGTCGTTTTTTACACCGACTGAAGAAGTCGATTTTTGTGGTCATGCTACTTTGTCTGCTTTTACAGTAATGTGTCAAAGGGGTGTGCTCAGTGCCGGCCAATATACACAAAGAACAAAAGCAGGGTTGCTGGGTGTCATGATTGACGCTGACGGATATGTTGTAATGGAGCAAAAGCTGCCAATATATCTGGGACGAATAAGCTATGAAGAAGTGTCTGAATTTATAGGGTTAGAATCTTCTGTATTGGCATCCACTCAGTTGCCATCTGAAATGGTTTCTACCGGCTTAGCGGATATTTTGGTGGCTGTACCAAATGGATATCTTGATAAAATTAAAATAAATGAAGCGCGACTCAGTGAGTTTTGTAAAAAACATCAGTTGATCGGGGCGCATGTATTTGAATTGTGTGGACCTAACTCTGAATACACTGCGAGCTGTCGGAATTTTGCCCCATTAGTTGGGATACCAGAAGAATCAGCAACAGGCAGCTCTAATGGTGCGCTTGCATGTTATTTGAGTAAACACCTCACAAACATTGATACGAGCGAGTTTACATTTGAGCAGGGTCGAGCCATGGGGTGTACATCTAGAGTCACAGCGTCTGTGACACTTTGCAACGAACAGGTCACCCAAGTAAAGGTAGGCGGCCTTGCTCATGAATTTGATGTGAAAAAGGTCAATGTGGCATAGGTGTACCGAATTTTAATGTATTGCTATTTGGTGTAATTTGCGCTGTAGTTAAGCGGTATTTGTGGTAGATAAACACGTGTTCAGTCAAGGAGCTACTTTGAAACTGCTCAAATTTATTTATGTGTTGTTAGTAACTTTCAGCGGGCTAGCTGAAAGTATAGAGTTTAACTTAGAGCCTTCATTACCTGTCGTAAAAGAGGTCTTGATTGACCTAACTAGCCGCGAACAATTTACACAGCAAATCAATAAAAGATATAAGGGCAAGGTGTACAGATGTGGTGTGATCTATCCGCCGCTCACGCCAGATGAAGCTTTGAAACAGCAATATGATAACCAGACACTGAGGGAAATCGTAACGTTCACACAGGTTATTAAAGTGAACACCTATACGCCGATAAGGCAGCTGGCGAAAAAACCTGTCGCGCCCGCTATATTTAATGGTCATTATTTTGTGTCACAGTAACTTTGTCCTTAAGTTGCTCAACAATGAATATTGCAGCTAAAAAAGTACATTAATAAGATAGCTTGCAATTGTTCTAATCGCATGCAAAGCGATTTGGTGAAGAAGTATAGTTTCAAGCAGTCTTAATAACGTAGTTAACTTATATTTGCTTTGCATAATGGAGCAAATAACTGGACGTTTCGTTTTGATTTAACTGTCCTTTGGTGCAGGGACAACAATTTTGTCAGTCAAATGGAGGTGTGTTCAATGTCAAAAGTAATAGGTTTTGTATTCGTGTGTTTAGCCTTTCACTCAACGGTGCAAGCGAAATCTTGTGATTCTGTTAAATCACTGTCATGGCTTGTCGGGAATTGGTATTCCGAAAGCAGTAAACTGAAAATTAACGAATCTTGGAAACAGATAAGCGGTAAAACCTTTGAAGGCGCAGGTTCTACTTATTCCATCGAAAAAGGTAAAACGGTTAGCTCTGAAACATTAAGATTAGTAGAGATGTCAGGAGAGGTATTTTATGTTGCCAAAGTTGCTAGTAACGACCTGCCTGTCGCTTTTAAACTAACAAGCTGCTCAGCAAAAACCGCGGTATTTGAGAACCCACAACATGACTTTCCTAAAAAGCTGAGTTATCAATTGACTAAAGATAACAACATAACTGTTTTGATCTCCGGAGAGAAAGGGAAGGGGTTTACTATCGATTTTGTTGAAAACAACGATAGCTAAGAAGTTGCTACAGCAAAATAGATATGGCTTGGGTAAGTATCACTCGCTTTAACCAAGCCGAATCAATGGGGTCAGAGTTGATGATCCTTGCACGCAAGTAAATACAATCAATGATGTAGTATTTCGACGATAGTTCATTTGTAGTAGTCCACAGTTGACCCGACAGTTTTAGATGATGTGTTTCGATTGCGCCTAACGGTATGCCTTGAGCGAGAAACGGTTGTTCGCAAACATTCAATGTATTTTTCTTATCGTATGATTTAGTATTGCTTTCAATACTTTAAAGCGAAATCGTGTTTATATTAATCACTATCTAACAAAGTCTCGCTAATAAGCTGTTATGCAAGTTTGATCGGATAATAAGGAATTTATATGCTTGAAGTGGCCTTATCAGAACTTATTAAAGCTGGAATATCTGTTGCGAAAGATATTCTGGGTACCAGAGTAAAAGAAAAAAACTCTGAGCTTCTTGAAGCAAAAAGGAAGAAAGAGAACGACCAGAAAAAACGTAAGGACAAAAAAAGCCTAGGTCTGACAATAAAAGAGTTAGAAGCCATAGCACTCCTTCCAAATGAACAGTTTAACGCTGAGATTTTAATGGAAGAAGATGAGGTAAGTCAGAGCTTAAAAAAGCACTTGAGTTTGGTTAAAGAGTGGTCTGGTTTTATTGGCTTTAAAGATTTACAAGGAGAAAAAAAGCTAAGCGATATTTACGTTGAGCTAGATACCTATCTGATGCCACTGAGGACGCATTTCGACAGATCAGAAAGGTACACAGTAAAACCATTACAAGAAGCCCTTTTTTCAGATGACAAGCACGCGGTCGTTCTTGGGCAACCAGGAGCGGGAAAGACAACTTCTATGAAAAAGTTGTGCTCAAATTTCTTTAGCGGTTTTGTTAATAGTCAATATAGCTTTCCGGTGTTAATCCGCTTCAGGGA
The DNA here is from genome assembly GCF_030135505.1 of Pseudoalteromonas obscura. Classification (NCBI taxonomy): domain Bacteria; kingdom Pseudomonadati; phylum Pseudomonadota; class Gammaproteobacteria; order Alteromonadales; family Pseudoalteromonadaceae; genus Pseudoalteromonas; species Pseudoalteromonas obscura. The sequence continues at coordinate 64,023 of NZ_JASJUT010000003.1, read as the reverse complement.
TCTTAATACAAAAGGGTCGCATGAAATTATTAAATCCCACCTCTGTGATTTGTTAAAGCTTGATATTTATGCATCCGAGCCCTCTGAGTCCCAAATTAGTGAGTCTTGGAAAGAGGAGTCAATATATGCTGTGATAAACGAACTTAAGCCTATTTTGATTCTCGATGGATTTGATGAATTGCCAACACAATCTCAAAAAGATTCAACTTTAAAAGAAATAAGGAAACTGGCTCAAAATTGCAGAGAGTCCAAAATAATAATTACTTGTAGGACCGGGGAGTTTAATTACACCCTTGATCATACAACGGACTTCGAAATATCATCTTTAAACCAAGATCAGATCCTGTGCTTTGCAAGAAACTGGATAAAGGAAGAGCATAAGGCAATAAAGTTTGTGCAAGATATCAATAGCAGTCCATTTTCTGATACTGCAATTAAGCCACTTTCATTAGCACACCTGTGCGCTATTTATGAGAGAACAGGTAATATTCCAGACAGGCCGAAAACTGTGTATAGAAAAGTTGTAAATCTCATGCTCGAAGAGTGGGATGGTCAACGCTCAATAAATAGAGAGTCTCGGTATGCTAAATTTGAACCGGATAGGAAATTTGAGTTTCTAAATCACCTGTCGTATTACTTAACCATTCATGGTAATACTGGTGTCTTTAATCAACAGCAGTTGATTGACGCGTATTCTTCCATATGTGGAAACTTCGGACTGCCTAAACAACAAAGTGTTTTGGCTGCGAATGAAATTGAGTCCCATACAGGTTTGTTTTTACAGACAGGTTATTTACAGTATGAATTTGCCCATAAGTCATTACAGGAATATTTAACGGCCGAATATTTAGTTAAACTTCCATCTTTAGAGCGCGTTAAAAAGTATATAGAACTGCTAGGTTCTGAGCTGGCAATTGCGACTTCGATCTCATCTAATCCTAGCCTATACTTCACGGATATAATTCTTGGTGTATTTTATAGAGGAGTTCTTTCTAACTCCTTCTACAATGCATTTACAAGTCGCCTATCACAAGAAAGGCCCGATTTTTACCCCAGTGAAGATTTGGTCTTGGCATCTTATACCCTGTTAAGCCAAAGAATTGATGATAGAGAATACTTTTCTTTGATGGAAAAAATGCTTGAGAACTGTAATGTAGAGATAATGACTTCATACTATGAGTTGGAAGCTGAAGGCTCTGATGGCACGATAGTAATGAAGAGGATCAAGCAGCACGACGAGTATAGGCTGAAAACGAAACTGAGAATACCGAGTGGGGATTTTGCAGAAAAGATAACATGCATTGCGTAACTAAGCAGGAGTCGGGCCTCCGTATGCTGCGGGTAGCGTTATGAGGATCTGAGTTTAACATAAATGGCGCTGCCGACTTGATTGAGTTCTATGAATTGAACTCAATCAAGTTAAAGCTTTTTTAGTTAATCCCATGCTATTTCGTCAAAAGCTCTTCTGGCTTCCGCCAATGTGCATTCAGTTTGCGCTATCAGTTGGTGTAATGTCATGGTGGGGTTGTGCTTCACTATCGAAACTAAATCTTCAAGGCTTGGTTTAGGCCTATTGCAGTGCAACTTTTCAACTACCCATTGCCAGCTGGGTTCATCATGTTGTTGAATATGCTTAACAATAACTTCCAATTGTGACCAGTCACCTCGTATTCTCCAGTGTCTTGAGCGACCTTTTCGGCTTAGCTGAGCACCGCTGGACTTTATAAGTGCTTTTAATGTGTCTGCGTGTTCAATACGACGAATAAAGCTATTTAGTTGGATATCTAACATATGTACATGCATGGGGAATTGTGTGAGCAGTGTAACAAAATTATTAGTCGCTTTCTTTGGTTTAAAAGGCTTTGGCGATGAGGAGTTGAATAGCCTGTCGTACACTTTAAGAATTTGATGTACGAAGATTGGAGCAGTTACGAAAAGGCATTAATTTTGACATATCGGATTGTGGGCGTATTAAATACGACATGGATATATGTGTTCGCTAGTTTACTGTTGTGCGATCTCGTCCATTCTTTTTAGATAAGTAAAGTGCCTGATCAGCTCGGTTATAAATAGACTCGAGACTGTCATCTTGGAGTTGTGCGCTAGTTACACCGCAACTGATGGTGATATGAAGGTTATGAATATCGTATTGAACAGACATGCCCGCCACTTCAAGTCGAATACGCTCCGCTAGTTTCTCGGCTGCATCAACATTACCGCTGACTAAAATTACAAACTCGTCCCCTCCAACGCGGAAAAAATGGTCATATGTGCGTATAACTTGATTAATAACCTGACTGAATGTGACCAAAACCAAGTCGCCTACATTGTGCCCATACCGATCATTGAAGTGTTTAAAGTTATCGATATCCATCATAATCATCGCAAATGGCTGCTTGTCGCTCTGCCATTTATTGAGCAACTCGTTACCTACGATAGTCAGACAGCGTCTGTTGCTCGCTTTAGTCAGCGGGTCGGTTTCGGCACGTTTCTTTTGCTCTGTAATTTCCATTTGAGCGTGCAGGTAGTTGGCCAGCCAGTTAGCGATGCATTCGAGTAGAACAGCATGTTGTGTTTGATAGGCATTTTCTCTTAAACTGCCTAAATTCAATGTGCCAAAACATGCGCCAGATTTTTGCAGCGGTACATCCATACATGAGTTTAACCCGCCTTCGTGTAAAATTCTGCAGTCGAAATCTTGAGATTCCTTAAGGTTATTGTTTATTTCTAATGTTTTGCTTTGGAATACCCGTCCAACCATGGTGTTGTCAATTTGCAAGATCGTATTAGCTTGAATGGCTTTGTTACCGTATAAAGCATACACCTCCAATGTGTCTTCTTGTCCATTGTGCAAGCAAACACTTGCCCGGTCTGCATCGATAATTTGCGGTAACCAGTGGGAAATCAAGTCCAATGTCTCTGGTAAATCTTTTGATTTAGACAACTCATTGACAAATGTTATTGGCAAGCATATTGACTCATGGTTGATCGAAGAAGACATATTTATCTACAAATGCATAGCGGCAACTAAGTTTGATTATAGCTTAATATTACTTATTCTATAGGTGCTGCGCTGGTGGATTTCTGAGTATTTTCGCTGCGCGAAGGGAAGTTTAAATAGCGCTCTCTGATATGTGATTGCACTCCATTGATAATACCTCTAAACGGTATGTTTTAAGCTGAGACCTACGAAACTCTAACTTTCATGCGTGGCACAATTTACAAGCTGAGTGTACAGTTTAAAATGGGTTGAGAGTTAGCTTACAACCAACCATTTGGGACAACATCTATGAAGGACTTCTAGAGTGCGGTGCTATTTTGTATACATGCTTTCAAGCGTTTTTGTCAGCGTGTTTAGCTTTTCAGTCTATTCGCAAGCCTGGCTGCAAGTTGAGTCTAATGTCGAGTGTCCGGATTTATTGAAATTGCAAGGAGAACGCTATTCAATTTACAATGATTGTTACGGCACTGATCCCCGTCATCCAATAATAGAAACAGGCAACATCATACTGAATGAAAATCACATTACTTTTCACACTCGCAGTATCAATCAGGACTCTTTTTTGCAAAGAGGTACGAACAGTATAAAGCTCATCGTGTTGCTAAAAACAGATGCTAAGTTACACCTGCGGTATGGAAAATCGATATTTAAGTTTAAGAAAGTCGACAAGAAAAAATCCTTGTAGCCCTAAGAATAAGTAATAGATTGTCGTTTGATTGCCGGGTCAAACCAGCACCGAGCATATGCTGCGGTGCTGGGGGTATGAATGAAGTTTAGTTTTGTTGTCTACATTCAAGGCTATCAAAGTCAACGATAATACTTGTATCTGTTGCATCTCCAGAGACTTTTAGATATGACCAGTAACGGTCACCTGCTGGAATCGTAATGCACTCAGTTTTGGTACCAGAGTTTGATTCAGCATCTTTATCGTTATCACTTGGCCAGCCACCATTTTTGTACAAAATATGTAAGTTACTTTGGCCATGCGCTGTTGTAATTGCAATATTCTGTGCAGAGTCCACTTCTGGTAGGCTTAGCCAAACTGTGCCATTACCACCAAGACATGCGGCTTTGCCAGCCTCCAATCTGCCACCTGTAATAGGAGCTTGCGTTGTGCATGCGTTAGGTACAGTCTTATTCACAGAGCTGGGGTTAATAGTCACTGTATAGTCTTCAACTTCGCCATCACCTATGCTTCCACAAGCTGATGTTGGGGCGCTATTGTACTTCATGGCGATACGCATACGCGTCGTTTTGCCTGCCGCACCAGATGGGATCGACACCATGCCGTTCACAGCACCTTTGCCAGAAACATCGCTCATTACTTGCTCAGAATCTTCAAATTGACCGTTTTCATTTAAGTCAATCCACGCAGCCCAATGTTCTGTATAGTTGCCACCAGGTGTGAGTGTAAACTGATTATCGCCTTCTTTGACGTCGATTGTCTGAGCAGTAAAGTCACTGTAACCATCTGCGTTGGAAGGGTTGCTAAATGCACCTGTTTGTACATTTGCAATCCACTCATACTTTGTATTACCGGTTGCTTCGCAATAGCTCACCCCTGTGACTGTAACGCCAGTCTGTGCTGAGTGAGATAGACCTTCGTTATCTGTGACGGTTAAAGTTGCCGTATAATCACCAGCTTGGGCGTAGCTATGTTTAGGGTTTGCAGAGGTACTTGATTGGCCATCGCCAAATTCCCATTTATAACTTGCGATGCTGCCATCAGGATCGGAAGAGTTTGCACTACTAAACTCAATATCTTTGCCTACTGAGCCAGTGTATGGGCCATTGGCATTTGCCACAGGCGCGATGTTTTCGGCTTTAACTAGTGCAGTGGCTGTATCACTGGCGGTGTTACCGTCATTATCGGTTACTGTCAGCTTTACGGTATAAGTGTTAGCTTGCTGATATGCATGTGTTGGGTTTGCCGCTGTTGAGGTATTGCCATCACCAAACTCCCATAAGTAACTGCTAATGCTGCCATTTGAATCGAATGAACCCGCACTGCTAAAGGCAATTGTGTTACCGATCAAGCCATTATATGGACCGTTTGCTTGCGCGATTGGCAGTTCTGAATCTGTAGATCTTTCATAATAAACGACTAATGATGCTTCGCTATATTCCAGAAATGGATCTACCAATAAGTTGAGCGTGCCGCCACCTGCTGGGAATTCACAGTATTCACTTAATCTTGGTGCGCTGAATGGACCGCAGTCAAATTTGTCTTTGGTTGGCACCGAGTTTATGCTGGCGTATAGGTCTGGATCGCCTTGATATCCACCGGGCATAACCGCAACAGTGCGCACTGCATCAGCTGGTATATCGAACTGGTAAGTTTTAGGCTCAGCGCCCTTTGCTGATTTTAAATCTTTGACTTCAGTTAAAAACACACGTTCGCACGTGGCACATAAAGTATCATCTGTACCTGCAATGATGCTGAGCGTCGCGTTGGAATAAGTACTATATGCATCAATTGCAGCATGATAACTTTCGGTACTTGAAGGTGCTGATAGGGTTACTAGCTCAGGCGAACCAGGGCTTCTAAAAGAAATGAAGTCTGCATCCCAGTTGTCACCATTTTTAGTCGGCGCTTTACCTTTGGAGACATACATATCCGGGTCTTCGTCATATCCGTCGAGATAAAATGCGACTGCTTGGGTACCGCTAGGTACATTAATTTCAAAGTTATCAACTTCACCTTTTTGTGCAGATAGGTTTGTGAATGATTGTACAACATCGCCTTTAGGTGGAACGACTGCGCCTGAAGTGCCATCCCAAGGGTGGTCTGCATTACTGGTATATTCACCTAAACCCGTTGCAATCAAGTTGGTGTTTGACCAGATAGTTGCACGGGCTGGGCCGTGCAGGGCAGCAGTCATGCGATCTACTTGATCTTTGGTAAACATTGCATAGTTGTCAGAGTAATGCATGAAGTTTTCGGTGTTTGTAGCCTGACCTAAGCAGTTTTTAGCGTTGTCCTGTAAAATACTACTACTCATTTGTGGCGTATCACAAGAACCATCGCCAGTCGCGTTACAGAATGCTTCTGAATGAACCGTACAAGCGCCATCAAAAGTGTGTGGTAGGTTCAACCAGTGGCCAAACTCATGGGTTAATACAGAACGAAAGTTCTCATTGGTATTTGCACCGACATAATCACCATTGTAGACAACACGAGACAGGCCTTGTTGCGACATACTCAACTGCGGGTACCAAGCAACACCTGAATTATTAGTTTTACCATCATCATACAAGTCGCGCTGAATATAAATGTTCATGTACTTGAAGTTGTCCCACGCGTCAGCAGCAATTTGGTCATCTCTACCACTGCCTTTACCGTAACCAGCTTTATCTGGGTAGCGAACAATACCATTAGTAGGCTGGCCATTGGGGTCTTTTTTTGCAAGTACGAATTCGATATTAAGGTTTCGTCGGATTGCTTGGAATTCCGGTGCTATCGGCCCGTCATCTGTAATTAGCCCCAAAAAGTCTTCATTTGACTTGTTCAAGCCGTCGATAATTTTTTGCTCAGTTAGACAGTAGGTGCCTGTCTCACAGTTATATCTGTCACCGTAAACATGTACAACAACAGGAATGTAATACCTTCCCGGTACACCGTTACCATTTTCTGCGGCAAGGTCCTCTTGAGCGGCAAGTGAATTCATAATTTGCGAAGAAAAGCTTGAGCTTATATTTGCTTGACGGACATTTTCTTTTTGAATGGCAGACCAACTTTGGTCATTGTGGTCAGTACCACATATTTGACCTGAATGTTTATGGTTAGCTTGAACATCCATACTTGCAATGTTGTTCACGTGTGTATGTGGCTCAGAACTTTCTCCTGCATACGACGTTGCAGTTGTCATCGCAGAGAGTAGCGCAATTGTTACGCAATTGAGTTTGGGTAACGTTAGTACCGGTTTGGATAAAAACATGTTGTTCTCCTGTAGTTTATTTTTATTGTTAACAGTTGATATGTTTTAGGTACCGCTTAAACCTAAGTTAACAATTGGCATTTCTGCCAGCACCTCTTGATTGTGAATTGTAATATTTTTTATTATCAGTGGTTTATTATTATTAATTTAATACTTAAACGACATTTAATTTGTAATAAACGTTTTTTAACTTACAACAATGAAAATAAATTGTATACAATATATTTCAGTTGTGAGTTTCTTTTTTGATCTTTGTTTAGGTTAAATAAGCTGTGAATTTATAAATAATGCAAAAAATACAAGAGGTTATGCGACTTTGGTAACAGGTGGTAAAAATTATCCAAATAGTAACCTTTTTACCTGTCTTAAAAACAAGTTTCAAAGAGCATCATTTGCCAATTAAAGACAAGTGAAATATATACACCACACAATTGAGCGCGCTCAATTGTGTGGTGTTTCATGTGTTTTTAATCCGATTGAACAGAGATATTACTACCTATAACGCTTAGTTTTGTTAGTGGAGTTGTGAGTCTGGCCTTGAAATTTTTCATCTAGTATCAAGATATAAAGCAGCTAAGTTAGTTTTTTCAGTGTCACCAAGTATAACAGTTGTTTGGTCAGAGGTAATTCAGAGGTAATAAAACGAAGCTTTGCTGTCGTAAATACGTTGAATAATAAGGAAAGCAACAATGAAATCAGAGCACTTTATTTGGTTTATCTTTTACTTGATGCTATCGAGCAATCTGTCAGCAAATCAGGCTCAAAAAATGTCTGCTAATCAAGTATCCATTGCAATAGAAACTATTTCTAATTCATTGGTCGATGTTTATGTCAACCCGAATAAAGGAGCGCTTGCCGTAGATTCACTAAAAACAAAAATGAATAGAGGGAGTTTTCGCGATGGCGCTGATTTTCATTGGTTTAAAAATGAGGTTTACAACGCATTACGCATGACAACAGGTGATAATAGCTTTGAGTTAATACACAATACTTTTGCCATAGAACTGATCTCTAAACATAATGATGAGACAGCTGTTAAATCACAAATATCTAGTGACGGTGTGGGTTACATTGAGCTAAAAGGGAGTTTTGCGTTTGGGGTTAATAGCGAATTGGTAGCGTCCCATATTTCAGGCTTACCTACACCAAGCGCTTTGCTATTGGATCTGCGCACTGTAGATGAGGGAAGTATTGAGTTGAGCCAGACAATGTTAGGGTATTTCATTGATTTAGACCAAGCAATTGGCTTGTTGCAAACAAACAAGGGAATAGAACCGATTTATGCTATCCAAACGCCAGAGTTTGAACGCTTTAGCGACCATATACCCTTATATATTTTGACGTCATCATTTGTAAGTGGTCCGTGGGAACTGTTTATTCACGCGTTACAGGAGTCAGGTCGCGCGGTGATTATTGGGGAGGAAACCATGGGGCTTGCAAGTATCGAAACGTTAATTCAGATCAGTGAACATATTACTTTGTCATTGACTAGCGGCATGTTGATGAGTGTGAAGGAGCGCATATCGTGGCACGAGCAGGGGGTTGTGCCCGATCACTTTTCAAGTAGTGAAAAAGCGCTGGATATCGCACTGAGTTTGATTAGTGAAAGACAATAGCTACCCTATTATGGTGTTCGGCTTACCTCGACAGATACGATAAAAGTGGGTCATTTATCCGCTAAGCTTAAGCAAATTGGTAAAGTGCTCTGTGGTTTGAAATGATTCACACTGTAATTGTCACACAAAGAGAAAACGCAGAAGCCAAGTCGAAAGAGGCTTAGCTTCTTGACCGCCAATTACTGGTCACTAATTACTTGCCTTAACCGATTTGTCACAAGTTGTAGGGTAGCACTTAAAGGCCGCTCTAAGGCCTTTATAAAGCCCTTGATGCAATATAGACATATGGGTTTCATCTTGGAAAACGTCATAAGTGCCAGTTGTCTTATTGGATGCATACAACAAGTGCCCAGCTCTGGCCATGGCTTGAATATGTTCTAGATAGTCTCCTGTTGTATCATTCGCTGCATCTTTATCGTTGTGGGCAGCCGCAATATAAATATTAAACGCTTTGCTATTTAATAGACCTAGTGACTGCTCTAACTGGTTGACTGTGTCAGCATTATCCCACCACATCGATGGATCCAGTGCGATGTATGATTTAAAGGTGTCTTGGATTTGTGGGTTAAGCACTGCCGTTATAGTGAACAAACCGCCTAAGGAGTGGCCAGCAAGGACCCGGAAATCATTAGTACGATAGTTTTGATCGATAAAAGAAACAACTTCCTGCTTAATAAAATCCTGAAAAATTGCACTTTTTCCAGCTGTTAAATCAGTACTATGGCCGTCATTTGGTACAGAAGGGGTTAAATCTCGCGTTCTGTGTTCTGTCGTATCAATTGCCACCAAAATGGCTTGTGGAATATGACCAACCATGTTTGCAAACCACATGCTTTCAGCGGTAATAAATTGATACGCTACCCCATCAGTAACATATACGACGGGGTAACGTTTTTGTGCATTTTCAGGTGCGTGATACCCCGTTGGCAGCGCAACCCATACATTTTTGCTCTCAGCCAGTATATTTGGGCTGAACGTATGTGAAATCGGTTCGTGTTTATATGTGAATGGCTCATAGCTGGCGAATGCAGAAAAACAGAATATTGAAAGTAATAGACCAATGACTGTATGCATAAAATTATCCTTTAATTTAATTAACAAATTAGGTGGTATTACGTTGTTTAACCTGTTCCGTTTTTAACACCGTTTAAATAGGGTTTCTGTAAAGTTTTGTTCAAGAATTAAGACAAGACACTCACAGAAATTAGATTGATTTAATGATATGGCTTAGTTTGAAAATTGAACGTTTAGCTTGTAGTGCTGATAAGTGTACAGGCTGCTAAATCAGGCGTTACATTAATATCGCTGTTGCTGAATGAGGGCGTGGTGGTTGAGGGGGATTAAAATTGGCAAGCTTCGAGCTGGCAGGTTATTTGGTTGTCAATTTATCACCTAGTAACGGTTTTTTTTGTAAACATATAGATCTTTATGTTGGCTATTTGTATTTATGTAATTAAATCTAAATATCAACAATGTACCTTATAGCGTCACAATTAAATTCAATCAACAAAGGGCGCTACCTATGAACTTAGCTAAATCTTTGGTATGTTTAATGGCCACTATCAGCCTATCGTCAATGGCAGATTCTCAGCCTACTAATGACCCGTCGAGCCTATTTAATACGGCACAAAACCTAATACCTCATGGTGATTTTGAAACTGAAAATCGGTTTAAATTTCCGTCAAATAGTGAAGGGGTTGCCAATCTAAATAATCAGTCTCCTATTTCGGGGCGTCAAAGTGTGCAAGTAAACTTTACCAACTTCAGTGTTTACAGCCCGTTTAATTACTCGTATAAATTCCCGGAAAATACACGACTGGAAAGCTTGAGCTTTAATGGCCTCGTTCAAATGATCTCAGGTTACGAAACGGAATCACTTATTGCCGAGGCGCATGTGACTTATCATAGTAATGGTCATTATCCGTTCACGCATGAACGTGTCATTATCTCTGGTAATAATAATGCCACTACTTTCAATGTTAACGTACCACTTGATCAATCTCGAACAATAAAACACGTAGATTTGAAGTTTTTATATGTTCAAAATCAGCAAGATTTAACCGTGTCACTCGATAACCTCGCACTGTATGTGGTGCCAGCAGGAAAAGAGAATTTAATATCTCATGGTGACTTTGAAACCGAAAACCGATTTAGATTTCCAAGTGCGAGCGAAGGTACTTCTCAAATAACAAGAGAAAACCCACTGGCAGGGCAACAAAGCTTAGAAGTTAACTTTACCGCTTTCAGTGCTTATAGCCCTTTCTATTACAGCTATCAATTCCCTGAAAATACACAATTAGAAAGCCTTCAGTTTAGCGGTTTACTAAAGATGATTGAAGGATTTGAAACTGAGTCACTTGTTGCAGAAGCGCATGTAACTTACCATCGAAATGGTCAATATCCCCTGACACATCGTCGAGTGGCTATTTCTGGAAATGGGGACGCCGTAAATCAGTTCACTGTAAATGTGCCACTTGATAAAAATAGAAAAATAAAACATGTAGACTTAAAGTTTTTATACACGCAGAATCAACAAGACTTAACAGTATTGCTTGATAACCTAGCACTCTATGTTGAGCCCAAAGATCTTAGCAACCTGATAGAGCACGGCGACTTTGAAAATGAAAATCTGTTTAATTTCCCCTCCAATAGCAGTAGTACTGCATACCTAACAGCGGATTCGCCAATTAGCGGTGAGCAAAGTGCTTTGGTCAACTTTACGGATTTTGATGTCTACAGCCCATTTAATCATGCTTATCAATTTACTGAAAATACTTATCTAAACAGTTTACGCTTTAGTGGTAAACTTCAAACGATTTCTGGGTATGATACAGAATCAGTTATTGCTGAAGCCCATGTTACTTATCATGAAAGCGATCAATACCCATTTACGCATGAGCGTGTGACATTGAGCAATTTAGGCAATTCAGTTACGTCTTTTAATGTAGACTTGCCATTGGATAATCGCAGACCAATCAAACATGTAGATCTAAAGTTTTTGCATTTTAAAAACCAAAACGGTCTATCTATTTTACTAGATGACCTCGCATTAACAGTTGATCCTGCGCACTAACCTTGATCACTTAGAGGGGTCAGTATTGGTACTTTATTTATTCCTAGCAAATTTGACATTCCTCGATATTTAATAGAGCAAGTTTAAAGTGTGCTTGCTCTTTACATCTTTTTATTTCAACCATCTACATAAACTTCTTGGTGTGCTTTAACTAATTGAAATTATTATAGCTATATGATTGTATATGAGCTAAAAAGTACGACATTAAATACACAGGGAACGGTCAAATGGCAAAAGATTATAAAGGTGGGTGTTTGTGTGGCAACATCCGATTTACTGCAACAGGAAAGCCTCTCAACCCTCACACGTGCTCATGCACCATGTGTCAGCGTCACAGTGGTTCACTCAGCCAGGTTTGGGTAGAGTTTGAACGACAGCAAGTTATTTGGGATGGGCCGGGAGGAAAGCCGAAGCTATGGCGTTCTTCGGAGTATTCTTCTCGTAGTTTTTGCAATGAGTGTGGGAGCACGTTAGGGGCGATTGATGACGCACCGATAATTGCATTGGTGGTTGGCGCGTTTGATACACCAAACCGATTAGAATTAATGCCCAAGTCTCACTCCTATGTTTCAAAAAAGCCCAAATGGTGGCATGTAGAAGTCACCCCATAAGTTGACTGATATCGATTAGTGTACACTGTGAATTTTGGTCGTATTCACGGTATATCACACTGAACCCTAGACGATTAATACAAACTCGACGGTTGCGATTTATCGCAAGATTATGTGGGCAAAAAGGTAGCCTTGATATTGTTGATTCAAATAATTACGTTGCACACAGGACGAATTTTATTTACGACTGATAAACTGAAGGGTATTGTAAAGCCAATAAACTAAAGGTTCAGATCTAGCAAAAACGCTCTGCGCCGAGACAATCAATAATAAATCTGGTTTAAGAGGTATCTATGAATCAACATGAAAAGCTTAACTATGTAGAATTTGCAGCCAAGGATTTGCAATCAACTAAGTTATTTTTCAGTCAGGTATTTGATTGGGAGTTTGTTGACTATGGGCCCGAATATACAGCGTTTTCAAATCAAGGCTTAGATGGGGGATTCTATCAAGCTGATATGTCGAGCACAGTAAGTCGTGGTGGCGCACTGTTAGTATTTTACAGTAATGATCTGACAGGCACGCTTTCGAAGGTTGTTGAAAATGGAGGTGAACTCACTCGTCCTATCTTTGAATTTCCTGGAGGGTGCCGTTTCCATTTTACCGAACCTAGTGGTAATGAGTTTGCCGTGTGGTCAGAATCCGCATAGTTGTGAACACAGTGGTAGATTTTTTAAATTAGGTTGATCTAAAACATCACACAGTTCGTTTACTGATTAAAATGCTTAAATAAAGGTGAACGAATGTTTGGATTTTTTAAGGCCAACCCAGTCAAAAAGCTCAGAAAAGAGCATGATGCAAAGCTGGAGCAAGCGATGTATGCACAAAGAAATGGAGATATCAGAGGATACGCGATGTTGACTGCGGAAGCTGAATCTATTTGGAAAGAAATAGAAAGCATAGAAAGTCAGTAATGGCCTAACTCAGGCCACTTCACAGAGGGGCGGTGGAAGTGGCAACGCTTTATACTGCGCAGGAACAGCTATGTTAATATTGAAAAAGACGACAATGAGGTAAGGGACTATTAGCGAGGTTATCAGCTAATGCCACACCTTCAGTCGGACCACCTTCCTTATTTATTGTTCAAAACTTTACAATTTATTGTTATCGCTCGCTTTTCTTTTGCTTTAATATAGATGCTCAACTGATAAAGGCGTGTGCTTTACAACGGTAAACAGCATTAATAACAACAAACTATAAAAAGAATATTATGAATATAAGTTTAGGAAAGCGGCGGTATCTCGCATGCTCTTTGGCTGCGGTAATGTGCATGTTTACTTCATTTCATTCGATTGCAGATGAAGTAGATAACCTTATTACAACCACGATGGAAAAGCGTTTTATTCCTGGTTTGCAGCTGGCAGTCGTTAAAGATAAAAAAATAGTTAAAACTAAAGGCTATGGTATCGCTAACCTGCAAGATGACATTGCCGTAAAAAATCATACTGTTTTTTCAATCAATTCTATGACGAAAGCGTTTACTGGTGTAGCGTTGATGCAATTGGTAGAAAAAGGAATACTGACGCTTGATGATGGGATCGGTCAACACTTGCCAGAGCTTCCAAAAGCTTGGCATAGCATAAAAATTAAACATCTAATGGCGCACACTTCAGGGCTGCCAAAAATCTTAAGTGGCTATTATATTGATTTGATTGTGAGAGGAAACCCTAAAGCTGCTTGGGATAAAGTGCAAACACTTCCTATGTTGTCTAAAACCAACACCCGTTTTGATTACAACCAGACTGGCTACGTTATTGTTGGTAAAATTATCGACAAATACGTAGATGGAAATTTCATTGATTTCATAACCGATCATCAATTAAAACCGGTTGGCATGCAGTTAACAGCTGGTGCAGGCTTTGAATACATGACACCTGTGATAAAGAATCAAGCTAGACAATATTTGTACGACAAAAATAAGCAGAGTTTTACCAATATGTACGGCAAGTTTTTTTATATGCTGAGAACGGCCGCTGGCATGAATTCAACAGCGACTGAGTTGGCTCAGTATATGATTGCCTTGCAATCAGAAAAACTGATCAAGGACTTGGATGCATTATGGTCTCCAGTTACGCTCAACAATGGTAAAACACAAGGCTTTAGCAACTTGGAAAATGGCTACGCAATTGGTTGGCAGGTAATAGACAGAGAAAACCACCCTGCGGTGAGTGCAAGCGGCGGCAATGCAGTTACCATGATCCACTACCCAAATGATGATGTTTCTATCGTCGTGCTTACGAACCTAGTCGGCGGTTTGCCAATTCAGTTTGTTGACGAAATAGCGGCGCACTATATCGAAGATTTTGCGTTGTAATTTTTAATAGCAAAAGTCGAAACTTATCTAGCACTGGAGGTCGTTTAAGCGCATTCGCTTAAATAGCCTCTGTTGGGTAACGTATTACTTTATTTTTGCTTCAAGTTAATTAGCGTGCAATACAATCCATGTGCTTAGCGGCTATGCAATCGCACAGATGACCACAAAACAGGGTCAAAGACCTGAAGTGTTTTTTATAAACAAAAAGGTTGAGGCAGTGGTAGAGACCAGCAGAAAGAGTATTCCACTTCATTATCAAACGCATATAAACGTATGCGGCGTCGAAATTGAGACAATTATTTAAATGAAAAGGTGATTTGGTCACTTAGCCAAACCACCAAACAGATTTTATTTTCGAAGTGAAATAGAGTTCGCTTCAATATCAATTTTGCCTTGCTTGAATAAGCCTCCAATGGCTTTTTTAAAGTTGGCTTTGCTGGTTGAGAAGGCTTGTTTGATAAGTTGGGGGTCTGACTTGTCGCCCAAAGGTAAAAAGCCGTTGTTTTCCTCTAGCTTAGCAAGAATTTGTTCGCCAAGGCCTGAGATTTTCTCAATCCCTGGTTTTTCTAGTAAAACATCAATTTTGTCGCCCTCACGTACTTGCTTGATAAAGCCTTTCATACGCTGGCCGATATACATGCGCTTGAATACCGTATCAAAAAACACCATTCCAAAGTGAGTTTCGTTTATTACTACTTTGTAGCCAAGATCTGTTTTAGCAGCGACGATTAAATCAACTTCTTGAAACTTATCGTACTGAGCAGGTGTTTTGTTGACGAACTTATTTAAGTTGCTAGATGCACATAAACGTTTACTGGCGTTGTCTAGGTACAACTTAACGAGATAGCTGTAGCCTTCGCGCATTTTTGGCTTTTGCTCGTTGTATGGTGCAAGTACATCTTTGGCAATACCCAAGTCCATAAATGCACCCACTTTATTGATTTGCTTCACGCGAAGTAGCGCAAATTCACCAACCTGTGCAATAGGATCTCTGGTGGTAGCACACGCGTGCCCTTGGTTATCTGAATAGATAAAGACTTCTACGTTGTCACCTTCTTCTAGGTATTCTGGCTTTTCATCCAGAGGTAAAAATACATCACCAAGTTCTTTACCGTCGAGGTATGCGCCTTCCGCACAGATCTCTTCAATCATTAAAAATTGTTTAGTACCTAGCATGGCTTATTCCTCGGTTGGCTTTGGTTTTCTGCGAAGTGGTGCGTTGCCATCCACATCAAATGGTGCTGCAATAGGCTTTTTCGGCGCTTTAGGCTTTTTCGTAAACTTGCGCTTTTGTTCAGGTTTTGCAGTTTTTTGTGGTTTTTTACCTTTATAAGTGGGCTTTTTAGGCTTTTCTTTAAAGCCCTTAAACTTGCCTTCTAAACCTTCAATTGTGTGGAAGGTGAGCTTTTCTTTCAGGTATTGTGCAATTGCCTGATAGCTCTTCCAATCTTTTGGACCAACTAGAGATGCCGCGGTGCCTTTGAAACCCGCTCGGCCTGTACGCCCGATGCGGTGAACATATTCTTCAGCTTGCTTTGGTAGGTCAAAGTTGATCACGTGCGTGACGTTTAACAAGTCAAGACCACGAGACGCGACATCTGTTGTGACCAGCACTTTATAAATACCGCGGCTAAAGGCATCCATGATATCTAAACGTTTGTTTTGTGCCAAATCACCTGCAAGACCAATGGCCTTGATCCCCATTTCGTTTAACAGTTCACTTAAACGAGTGGTATCTTGGCGGGTAGCTGTGAAGATAATACATTGGCCCACTTCGTCTTGTTGAACAAAGTGTTTTAGTAGCGCTTCTTTGTGATCTAGGTGATCAGCAAAGTACAATGCTTGTTGAATATCGCCGTGCTTTTCATTACTGCCGCTTAGTAAAATCTTTTTAGGTGACTTTAAAAGTGCTTTGGCCGTTATTTCTACTTGAGCGTGCTCTAGAGTAGCAGAGAATAGCATGGTTTGACGCAGGCGGTGGTCAGCTTGGCTATTGATAGCATTAAGCTGCTTATCAAAGCCCAAATCAAGCATACGGTCGGCCTCATCAAAAATTAATAGCTCAAGGCCTGCTAAGTGCAGTGATTGCTGTTCCAAGTGATCAGTAATACGACCTGGTGTGCCAATCACAAAGTGTGGGTTTTTTCGCAGTGCTTTTACTTGGTCGTTAAAGTTCTCACCACCTAATACCTTTGTTGCAGTCATCGCAGTACCTGCGATTAACAAACGGCACTGTGAAAATACTTGGTTAGCAAGCTCTCGAGTAGGGGCAACAATGAGTACGCGAGGGTCGCGTTTACTCAGCGCTTTTTGTTTCATTACGCGCTGAACAGCAGGTAATAAAAACGCCAAGGTTTTTCCTGAACCGGTTTTTGACTGGGCAAAAACATCGTGGCCTGCAAGTGCGGTAGGGATAGCATGAGCTTGGATCTCTGTTGGCTCATTAATTCCTTGATGTTGTAATTGCTTCTCAAAGCGTAGGTCAAGGCCGAGTTCGGAAAATCTCAAAGTTACTTTCTCCAATCATTATTCTAAAAAACGCGCCATTATAGCAAAGTGCCAGACAAAGGCACTATATAAATATAAGGTTAAAAATGTTTTTGCTTTCGTTTTAGTCACTTGGAACAAAAACTCAGCATTTGATTGTGCGTGTTTTGCATTTGTTTCATAAATCCGTAAAATACACGCCTCAGCGCCGGATTTACGATTCGGTTTGTGCCTACGCGTCGTGTTTAAGTGTAGGTTGTTTTAAAGCTTATAAAAGAGAATTATTATGACTAAACCTTATGTTGTTTGTGCAATGTATAAGTTCGTTTCATTGCCTAATTTTGAGCAGATCCGTCAACCTTTATTGCAAGTAATGGAAGAAAACGAAGTGCGTGG
This sequence comes from Pseudoalteromonas obscura, assembly GCF_030135505.1. Lineage (NCBI taxonomy): Bacteria > Pseudomonadati > Pseudomonadota > Gammaproteobacteria > Alteromonadales > Pseudoalteromonadaceae > Pseudoalteromonas > Pseudoalteromonas obscura. The sequence continues at coordinate 46,587 of NZ_JASJUT010000003.1, read as the reverse complement.
CACGCTTCTTCTAGCGGAAGAAGGCATCAACGGTACTGTTGCTGCACAGCGTGAAGGCATCGATGCATTACTAGCATGGCTAGACAAACAACCAGGTTTAGACAACATCGTCTATAAAGAGTCTTTCGACGAAACATGTCCGTTCTATCGCACAAAGGTTAAGTTGAAAAAAGAGATAGTGACTATGGGTGTACAAGGTATCGACCCGAAAAAAGTGGTCGGCACATATGTTAAGCCTGAAGATTGGAATGCACTTATCTCTGATCCAGAAGTCGTTCTGGTTGATACACGTAACGATTACGAAATCGAAATCGGTACGTTTAAAAACGCGGTAGACCCAAAGACAAAAACTTTCCGTGAGTTCCCTGAATGGGCTGAAAAAAACCTAGATCCAGCAAAGAATAAAAAAGTAGCGATGTTCTGTACAGGTGGTATCCGCTGCGAAAAATCAACCGCTTACATGAAAGAGCAGGGCTTTGAAGAGGTTTACCACTTAGAAGGCGGTATTCTTAAGTATTTGGAAGATGTACCAAAAGAAGAAACCATGTGGGAAGGTGAGTGTTTTGTATTTGATAACCGTGTAGCGGTTGATCACGACCTAAACAAAGGTTCATACGAACAGTGCCACGCTTGTCGCATGCCTATCACTGAAGAAGAAATGCAATTAGAGCAGTATATGGAAGGTGTTTCTTGCCATCACTGCTACGACAACGTTACTGAAGAGCAAAAAGCACGCTTTGCAGAGCGTCAAAAGCAAATGGAGCTAGCGAAAGAACGCGGTGAAGGCCATATTGGTCACGAAGCGCAAGAAGCACTTCGTCAGCGTAAAGAGCAAAAGCAAGCGCAAAAAGAAGCGCAGCGTAAGCAATCAGCTTAATTTGCCTTAGTTTTACAAAAGTCCTAGCTGCTTTTAACGCCCTCGGTCGATTTGGCCGAGGGCGTTTTTGTTTATTCGCTGCAAAAAATATACTTTCAATTATTTGTAAATAACAATGAATTCAATAACTTATAAGTTGGCACCCATATCAAAGGAATAAATGTGAGCGCGCTCAATAATAATTGTTGCTGATTTGGGTTCCTCGGTAATATGCGCTTATACTGAATTAGGATAAGTTTATACCGTACAACAATAATGAATGCGCCAACCCAGTCAGAACTGACAATTTCTCTCCAAGCTTTTTCAAAACAAAGTCACCAGTTTTGGTCGTTACAGATCCTTGGTTGGCTTGGTTATACCGTGGTGGTTTTTATCTCGATTATTCATCCTCAGTTTGATGACAACGACTTTAACTTAAAAGGGCAATTACTGAATTTGGCTGTTGAGGTAAGTTTTGGTTTTACCCTTTCATTTGTACAGTGGTCAATTATAAGACGTATTGTACATTGGCCGCTTAAACGCACTTTGATAATGAGCTTCGTCAGCGCAGCTATTTTGGGCTTAGTGTTCAATATCATTAAGCTGGCTTCATACAAAACCATTGTTTATAACCAAGTCTGGTATCAAGAGCTTAATATGCTTGAGTTTGGCGGCTGGTTTTTGTTTTCGATTTCTACCATGTTTGTGTGGACAGCGATATTTTTTATTATGCTGTATAACGCGCGATTGCAAAAAGAACATGAAATGTTGCTCAGAGCCCAAACTGCGGCCAAAGATGCACAGCTGCAAATGCTGAGATACCAATTGAACCCCCATTTTATGTTTAATACCATGAATGCCATTTCTACTTTGATCATGAAAAAGGAGAATGATATGGCACAGGAGATGTTAGATAAGCTCTGTGATTTCTTTCGTGCTTCGCTCCAGCATGACACATCAGATGCCAGCCATCTTGGCAAAGAACTTGAGCTGCTCCAACTGTATTTGAGCATTGAGAAGGTACGATTTGGCGAACGCCTCATGGTAATTTTTGACATAAACGACAAAGCAAAGCAGGCCAAAATACCCCCTTTAATTTTACAGCCCATTGTAGAGAATGCGATTAAGTACGGCGTTGAAGCGAGAAAACAACAAAACTTAATTGAGATTCGGGTTTCCAAGCAAGATGAGCAGTTAAAGGTTTTGGTAGAGAACGACGGGGGGGCATCAGATAGACCAAATGAAAAAGGGTTTGGGATAGGTTTAAGTAACACCAAAGAGCGCCTAGAAACCTTTTTTAGCACGCCATGTGAACTCAGAGTTGAGAGTGGCAGTACGAAAACACGCGTCACTATGGTCATCCCCTTTGTGATAGCAAAATAAGAATTGGAAATAATATGATTACTGCGGTACTGGTTGATGATGAACCTCTAGCGATAGAGGGATTGAGGCTGCGACTTGAAAACATATCTGATATTCAGATTGTGGGAGAAGGGTTTGACGGCGATGATGCAATTCGATTGTGTTATGAACATCAGCCTGATGTGTTGTTTATCGACTTAAGGCTACCGGGCCTCAGTGGTCTTGAAGTTGTTCAAGGGTTGCAGTCTGATACTATGCCACTGGTTGTGTTTGTCAGTGCGTATAGCGACTATGCGATAGAAGCTTTTGAACTCAATGCGTTGGATTACCTCATGAAGCCTGTGAATCTCGGCAGGCTTAAAAAAACAGTAGACAGAATTCGTGACTCACTAAATGAGTCAACACGGTCGCAAAAGAGTGAAGAAAAAGCCAAGCTTTTAAAAGCTTTAGGTGAGTCGTCGGGTTTGAGTATCTCACAGCTGCAAGAGTGGCTGGATAAAGAGGGTGCGCCATTGCCGACCAAACCAAGACATGAATTGCTGATCAAAAATCATGATAACGAACAAGTGTTTCTGTGCGTAGATGACATTATGTGGGTTGATGCTGCGGGAGATTACATGTGCATTCACACAGAAAAGGAAAACTATGTTGTTAGGATCACACTCAAGCGGCTCAGTGAAGAGCTAGATAATGGCATGTTTGCTCGTATTCATAAATCTACCTTAGTAAATGTGAATTTTGTTAAAAGTTTTACCACACTAAAGAACAATGAGTCGATGTTGGATTTAGGGGGAGACATTAGGCTCAAAGTGAGTCGAAATTATAGTGACACATTGAAGTCACTGCTGAAATCTCGTGTGGGAGATGCATTTTTGTAGTCCTCATGCCGCACATTTCATCGTGTAATTGTTTCGTCTTGTCGTGCAAGGTGCAGCTGCACCAGCATTGACGCAAAATTGCACCGCGATAGCGCATTTCGATTGTCACAATATTATCTTTCTATCAATATTTTAACTGCCAAATTTACATTTTTAATTTGCATTTAAAATAAATGCATTTGGCCAAATGACAACGATAAATGTGCCAAGGTTCACAGCGTGATGTTTTCTAATGCAGAAAATATCACATCTGCACTGTGAGCAAATGTGGAAGTGATGAAATGAAACCAACAGTAAACCAAGTGTTTGGCGTTTTCCTGCTAAGTGCGACACTGCAAGGGTGTGGCGGGGGCGCTGAAACGAACACTGATACCAGCCAAATATCACCAGAAGTTCCCGTATCTGATTGGCAACTCGTATGGAGTGATGAGTTCGAAACAGACACCATTGATACCAACAAATGGCTGCATGAAGTCAATTGTGATGGTGGCGGTAATAATGAGCAACAGTGCTACACGGCCAGCAGTGAGAATTCTTATATTGAAGATGGCGTTTTACATATTGTCGCCTTGCCTGCGGCAGATGGGGAGCCAAAACCTTACACATCAGCGAGACTAAGTTCTAAAAACAAAGCAGATTTCAAATATGGACGTTTTGAAGTGCGGGCAAAATTACCATCTGGCCAAGGAAGTTGGCCAGCATTTTGGCTACTACCAACCGATGAAAAATACGGCGGATGGCCAAAATCTGGTGAAATTGATGTGGTCGAGTCGGTCAACCTAAAAGCAAAAAGAGAAGACGGCACGTTAGAGCGTCACGTGTATGGTACTTTGCATTATGGTAAAGACTGGCCTGATAATGAATCTAGCGGTAAAGAATATCTTTTACCAAATGACATGAACCCAGCAGATGACTTTCATACCTATGCGATAGAGTGGCAAGAGGGCGAGATCCGTTGGTATGTCGATGGTTATCTTTACCAAACACAAAGACGTTCTCAGGCACTTTATGACAGCAATGGCAATGCCCTCGGGTTGATATATCGTGGTTGGTTCACAGAGTATTTCGGACAGGGCTCAGGTGAATTGGAAACACATTGGGATAACGCGCCGTATGACCAGCAATTCCATATGTTGCTTAATTTTGCAGTGGGTGGAAACTGGCCTGAAAGCGTCAATGAATTAGGTGTTGATGCATCTGTATTTGCAAACGGGCAACATTTTGAAATCGATTATGTGCGTGTGTATCAATGTCAAATCAATCCTGACACGGGGAAAGGCTGTGACACAGTTCGAGGTGGGTTTGATAGTTTAGATGATGCATTGGTTGAAGGCAAAGCGCCTACGCCAATTCCTCCTTCTTCCGGCATAGCTCAGAATTTAGATATCTTTACCGGTACGCCAAATCCAAATTGGCCAGCTTGGGACTGCTGTGGTGGCTCGACACCTGTAATAGTCGATGACGCCGAAAAAGGCGCTGCTTATGAGTTTATGGTGGGAGAAAGCCCGACCGTGAATGGATTTATTTCTCGCGAGGAGTTTATTACCGACGAAGCGGGCGCAGCAACGCCTTTTGATGCAAGCCCACTTCTTGATAGCGGTACGCTGAGCTTTGAAATGAAGGTGGTGAGCTTGCCAAGCGCTGCTGATACCCCTTGGCTTCTTAAAGTTGAAAGCGTCGATGCATCATCGGCAGTGGAGGTGGCCTTGACCACCAGCGTTGAAGGCCAAGCCCCCGTGCTTGGACAGTGGCAAACCTATACATTTCCTTTGCAAGCGCTGGCAAGTGGTGGCCTTAGCCTCAATGCAATAGATGCAGTGATGATATTCCCAACATGGGGCAGTGGCGATGGCGCAGTATATCAAGTTACCAACATGCGCATTGCGGGTGACAGCATATCTGCACCACAATCTTTTGTTATTTTCGAAGACACAATTAACCCTGCTTGGCCGTTATGGGATTGCTGTGGGGGCACGACGCCACAAATCGTTGAAGACGATGCACAGCACGGTAATGTTGCTGAATTCTCCGTGGGCAGTGAACCAACAGTATTAGGTTTTATATCTCGTGCTGACAATATCGTTGAGGAAGGTGTTTCACCAGCGCCATTTGATGCCTCGTCAATGTTTGCCGATGGCATGTTCCAATTTGAAATGAAAGTGGTGAATGCACCGGCTGACGCTGAATCGGTGTGGAAGTTAAAAATAGAGAGCAATAATGCGGAAACTGCCGCTGAGTTGGACCTAACTAACAGTATTGAGGGGCTAGCCCCTGTAACTGGCCAGTGGCAAACCTTTACATTTAAGCTCTCTGATTTAGCCAGTGCTGGGTTGGATGTAAGTGCCATTGACGTTGTGATGATTTTCCCAGCCTGGGGCACGGGCGAAGGCGCACTTTATCGCGTCGATAATTTGAAATTCTATCAACCAATGGATGCGCCAACATTCGAAGGACATGTGCTGTTTCAAGATGATGTGCTGTCACAGTGGTCACTATGGGACTGTTGCGGAGGTACGACACCAACGATTGTTAGTGACGACGCGCAACATGGTATGACAGCTGAGTATTCCATTGGTGCTGAGCCCACTGTTGTTGGTCTATTTGCGGATGATGGTGTGTATCTCGACAGTAGCGCATTTTTACAATCTGGTGTTATTCAATTCGAGATGAAAGTGGTGAGTGCCCCAACAAATGCCGAGTCTGTATGGAAGTTCAAGATTGAATCTATGGATACGACCACGGCGGTAGAGCTGGACTTGACGGCTAGCCAAGAAGGCAGAGCCCCTGTAGTCGGTCAGTGGCAAACCTATACATACTCTTTACAAAGCCTAGTTTCTGCTGGGTTAGATGTGACGGCGATTGATGTCGTGATGGTTTTTCCTGCTTGGGGCACTGGCGAAGGCGCGGTATTTAGATTGGATAATGTGCTCATCTACAACCAAAGTTCAGTCCCTCAGTCGCAATCTCTTACTCTTTTTAAAGATGGACAAAACAGCAGTTGGCCAATTTGGGATTGCTGCGGGGGGTCTACGCCGACAGAGCAACAAGATGATGCAGAGCATGGTGTGACTGCTGAATTTTCAATCGGCGCAGAGCCGACGGTGATGGGGTTTTTAGCAAATGAAGGTGCGCATTTTGATGCCAGTGTGTTGCTCTCTGAAGGTGTTATTCGCTTTGATATGAAAGTGGTCAACGCCCCCAATGACACCAGCAGTATTTGGAAATTCAAAATAGAGTCACTCGATGCGCAAACAGCTGTTGAATTAGACTTGAGCGCGAGCCTCGAAGCACAAGCTCCAGTTACTGGACAGTGGCAAACCTATACCTACTCTTTACAGTCGTTGGCTGACGCAGGCTTAGATTTATCAAACATCAATGTTGTGATGGTGTTTCCTGCATGGGGCACAGGCGAAGGTGCGGTTTACAGAGTTGATAACACAGAAATCACGGTGCCGTAACGCGGCAAATACAAGGGGGATAATCTTCCCCCAAGAACATAGAATTTATGTAGGTTAGTTATGAAACAAGTTCAATTTGTATCTTCGCGTGTGGCTTTGTGTGTCGCATTAGCTCTATCAGGAAAAGCGTATGCCAACGAGCAATCAGCAGTTAATTTAACGGCAGAAGAACAAAACTCAGAAATAGAAGTGATAGAGATCCGTGGGATCAAGGGAAGCTTGACCCGGGCTATGAATCTCAAAAGAAACGCATCAGGGGTGGTAGATGCGATTTCAGCAGAGGAAATGGGTAAATTTCCCGATACCAACTTGGCTGAATCTTTACAGCGTATTACCGGTGTTGCAGTAAGCAGAAGTAACGGCGAAGGCTCTCAAATTACTGTGAGGGGCTTTGGACCAGATTTTAACTTAATTACGTTAAATGGCAGGCAGATGCCAGGCACGGGTAACTCAAGATCATATGACTTAGAAAACTTATCTGCTGATGGTGTAATGGCGCTAGAGGTATTTAAAACGGCACGTGCGGAAAACCCAAGTGGTGGCTTAGGGGCCACCGTTAATATTGTGACTAGAAAGCCACTGGCAAGCCCCGGAGAGCGCTATACATTTTCAGCTAAGGCGATCCACGACTCGTCAAATGTCGAAAATGACGATATCACCCCAGAGCTGTCAGCGCTTTATTCAAACACCTTTATTGATGATGCATTTGGTGTGTCATTCTCTCTCACGCACCATGAGAGAGACTTTCAAAAGCAGCAGGCACATATTCAGGGTTGGCAAGCCAATGTCGATTTACCCGGCAATATCGATGACAATAATGTGATTGATCCTAGGCCGCTTGATAGTGAAGGTAACAGAATAGGAGATTACTTTTTTCCTCGCGACATGAACTATGGCATTGAAGACTTAGAAAGGGACAGAACCAATGGTCACATTGTTTTTCAGTATGCGCCGACTGATGACTTAGTGCTCTCTGTCGATTATACCCACACCAAAGCCGTTATAGGCAAAAATGGCACTGGTTGGGGGATGTGGAATGAATATGGCGGCAATATCAATGCATATGAGCTAGATGAAAACGGTACAGCTGTTTTTGCCGATATTAGTGGTAATGATGGCTCTTTCACTGCATCGCGTTCAACAACAGAGGTCATTGAAAAATCAGCAGGTATTAATATTGATTGGCATATCAATGACGTGTGGCATGTTTCTTTGGACTATCACGATTCTTCGAGTGAAACTGACAATGGTATCGATAAGGGCATTGGCAGTGAAGGGTCTTTGGTGTTGGGATCAGATCAGCTACGCACTAAAAACTATGACTACCGCACAGGTGATATCCCACATGCGCAAATACATTGGCTAAATGGGTCTACAACATTGCTTGAAAGTGAAATTGACTCGCACTTTAGTCAGTTTGTTCACTCGCCCGGCAAAGCAGAGGTTCAGCAGCTGCAAATAGACGCGACATGGGAGAATGACCGTTTTGACATTCCACTAAACGATGTCAAGTTTGGTTTCGCAATGACTGACCAAACCATGGGTGGCTCAAACGCTTGGAGTGGTTTAATTGGCGGGTTTTTATTTAATCCGGCGTGGCCGCAAATGTTCCCTGATAGCATGTTTGTTAGAAACAATACCAATGGTTTTTTGGATGCATTTGCAAGCGGTGGCGCAAATTTAAATCCGAATTACTACTACACCTTTGACTTTGACGAAGTGGTAGCGCGCTCCGAAGCATTTTTGACAAATGAAGTACTCGGTGGCGACGACTATTTCGCTACAACTGCCTACCATGATTTAGGCACCTTTTCTCAAAGCTCTGTGCAAGAAGAGACAGTGAGCTTTTATGTTCAGAGCGCTTGGGAATTTGAGGTCGCGTCATTACCAGTTTATTTGAATCTAGGCATTCGATACGAAGAAACAGACGTCACCAGTGTTGATGCGCAGCCCATTCCAGTATCAGTTTGGTGGTTAGGTGGCAGCGAATGGCATACACAATACCTCCCAGAAGACAATAGCCAATACACTTCTGAAGGACAACACGATGTGCTATTGCCAATGATTGACGTGAAAGTCGATTTCACCGATGAGCTGGTTGGCCGCGTATCGTGGGGCAAAACCATCACGCGCGCGCCGCTCGGTGACTTGGCGGGGGGGCGAGTGCTATCTGGTAGCCCAAAAATAGGCTCACGTAACGGCAGTGAAGGTAATACTAATTTGGAACCATTTGAGTCTACAAACTTAGATTTAAGCCTGGAGTACTATTACGATGAAAGTAGTTACGCAGCGATAGGGTACTTTAAAAAGTCGGTCAAAAACTTTATCGGGAGTCAGGTCAATGAAACCACCATTGATGGATTTAAAGATATCTATCAAGGGCCGAGGTGGAACCAGGCGGTTGCTGATATCGAAGCGCGTGGTGAGCAAGCAACCAGTGATGCCATTTTTCTGCAAATGCAGGCCAATGGCGCGACACTCAATTCTCAAGGTTACATAGAGCCCAGTGATGACGATCCGCTCTTACTTTGGAAGATAACCAAACCGTTCAATGCGACAGACACAAAAAAGGTCGATGGCTTTGAAGTGGCGTTTCAGCATGTGTTTGGCGAGAGCGGCTTTGGCATTGGACTTAATGCAACGTTTGTCGATGGCGACGTAGAATTTGATGTAAACAGTTTAGATCAGCAAACACCATTAACAGGATTGAGTGATTCTGCAAACGCCCAGTTCTTTTATGAAAAAGACGGGTTATCTATCAAAGTGACATACGCTTGGCGTGATGAGTACTTGATAGGAGTTGGCCAAGACCAAGGCTCTGCTGATAATCCGCCTCAGTTTGCCAAAGCGTATGCGCAGTTAGATGCAAGTGTGAACTATGACATTGATGAGCGTTGGACAGTCTTTTTAGAGGGCATAAACCTCAATGACGAAACTGAGCAGGGCTTTGGGCGATACGAACGACAGTTCTTATTCGCCAGGCAATATGGGCCAAGGTATACCTTGGGTGTGAGATACAGCTTTCAGTAATTCTAATCATTCTCTTATCTCTTAGTAATTTTAAGTGCCGAGTATGCAATAGACGCTATTGCATTAACTCGGTGTTTGTTGGAGTTTTTAATTATGGCAACCGAGTTTGCTTCTAAAGCTGCGCATGTGGACCAATCATCCGATTACCCTAAAAACATTGGTTTTGCACTTTCTGCGCTGACAAGTTTATTTTTCATGTGGGGCTTTATTACCTGCCTGAACGATATTTTAATTCCGTACCTTAAAGGTGCATTTCAACTAAGTTACACGCAAGCAATGCTGGTTCAGTTTTGTTTTTTTGGCGCGTATTTTATTGTTTCGATCCCAGCAGGAAATCTGGTTAGTAAAATTGGCTTTCAAAAAGGAATTGTATTTGGCCTATTCATTGCCGCTCTGGGGTGTGTGATGTTTGTGCCAGCGGCGATTATTGGATTATACGAAGTATTTTTACTCGCCTTGTTTGTATTAGCTTGTGGGATCACAATCTTACAAGTGTCTGCTAACCCCTATGTAAGCGCACTAGGTAAACCTGAAACGGCGCCATCTAGACTCACACTTACACAGGCGTTTAATTCTTTGGGTACCACCATTGCGCCATTTTTTGGTGCTTATCTTTTGTTCTCGTCAGAGCAAAATACTGTATCGAGCGGTGCCGAAGCCGTACAAGTTCCATACCTATTGCTCGCGGCAACATTGGGTGTTTTGGCGGTTGTTTTTGCGGTACTTAAGTTACCGAAACTTGTTGAGCCAAATGATGATTCATCAACGAGTACAAGACCGCTGACAGAGCATCCGCATTTAATTCTTGGTGCAATAGGTATCTTCGTATATGTGGGCGCTGAGGTTTCTATTGGTAGTTTTCTGGTGAGCTTTTTACATCAACCTAGCATTGCAGGCCTTAATGAAGCACAAGCGGCTAAGTTGATTGCCTATTATTGGGGCGGCGCAATGATAGGGCGCTTTATTGGTGCTGCAGTGATGCAAAAAATCGCAGGTGGGAAAGTACTGGCTTTCAATGCAATTGTCTCAATGAGCCTCATTATATTTGCAGTGAATCAAACCGGAGTACTTGCAATGTGGGCAATGCTAGCTGTTGGTTTATTCAACTCTATTATGTTCCCGACGATTTTCAGCTTGGCGATTTCAGGTTTGGGCAAAGATGCAAGCCGTGGTTCAGGCCTATTGTGTTTAGCAATTGTCGGCGGTGCGATCATTCCTATTTTACAAGGGGTACTTGCTGACAATATCGGTCTACACGGTTCATTTTTCCTGCCCGCAGCATGCTATATCTACATTACTTACTTCGGTCTTTGGGGGTGTCATAAAAAATCTAGTAAGGAGAGCGCGCAATGAACAACTTAAAACGAACAACGCTACTATATGTTTGTATGGCGAGCCTGCTAAGTGCATGCGGTCAATCCAAACGACTTGAAACAGAAGTTGAAAAGGGCAAAGACCCATCAATTTGGCCAAATATTACCTCTGAGCTTGCTGTATCCGAAGATGTTGAATCACGCGTTGCCACGCTTCTTGCCGATATGACAATAGAGCAAAAAGTAGCGCAAATGATCCAACCTGAAATACGCGATATCACAGTTGAAGATATGCGTAAATATGGCTTCGGCTCATATTTAAATGGTGGTGGGGCTTTTCCAAATGGCGATAAACACGCATCTGTTGCTGATTGGGTCGCATTGGCGGAGTCCATGTATCAAGCATCTATCGATGCATCTTTAGATGGCTCGACAATCCCGACCATGTGGGGCACAGATGCGGTTCATGGTCATAACAATGTGATTGGTGCGACTTTGTTCCCACATAACATTGGATTGGGCGCAGCAAATGACGCTAAATTGATTGAAAAAATTGCCCAAGCCACCGCCAAAGAAGTGCTGGTAACTGGCATTGACTGGATTTTTGCACCAACGGTTGCCACTGTGCGAGATGATAGGTGGGGGAGAACCTACGAAGGATACTCAGAGGACCCTGAAATAGTGGGAGATTATGCCTATGCCATTGTGAAGGGGTTACAAGGTGATGGGCGCTCAAATACCGTATTTAAAGATCAGCATGTGATTAGTACAGTTAAACACTTTGTTGGGGATGGCGGCACACTAAAAGGAGATGACCAAGGGAATAATGTTGTTAGTGAAGAGACATTGTTTAAGATCCACGCGCAAGGTTACGTGGGCGGTTTAAAAGCTGGGTCTCAGTCAGTGATGGCGTCCTTCAACAGCTGGCACGGTGACAAGATACATGGCAATAAATACCTGCTTACTACGGTGTTGAAAGACCGCATGGGCTTTGATGGTTTTGTTGTTGGAGATTGGAATGGTCACGGGCAGATACAAGGGTGTACTAATGACAACTGTCCACAAGCGATCAACGCAGGTCTGGATATGTTTATGGCCCCAACCAAAAGTTGGAAGCCTTTATTTTACAATACCGTCAGCCAAGTTAAAGACGGCACTATACCGCTTAGTCGAGTGAATGATGCGGTAAGTCGCATTCTCAGGGTGAAATTACGCGCTGGTTTGTTTAATAAACCGAGCCCAGCACAGCGGCTTTATGCTGGTGACAGCAAAATAATGGGCAATCAACAACACCGGGCACTTGCCAGAGAAGCTGTGCGAAAATCTTTGGTTCTGCTCAAAAACAAGGCAGGGATCTTACCGTTATCTCCTAAGCAAAATATCCTAATCAGCGGAGATGGCGCAAATAACATAGGAAAACAATCAGGTGGCTGGACTATTACATGGCAGGGGACCAATAACGCAAATACTGACTTTCCTGGAGGCACTTCAATTTATGAAGGTATTAAACAACAGGTGTTGAAAGCAGGTGGTGAAATTACCTTGAGTGTTGATGGTTCTTTCGAAAAGGGTAATAAGCCAGATGTCGCGATTGTTGTGTTTGGAGAGGAACCTTATGCAGAAGGTCAAGGAGATAGACCTCATTTGGCATATCAATACAGTACTAACAAGGACTTGCAGCTAATAAAGTCCTTGAAGGCTCAAGGTATACCCGTTGTATCACTCTTCATAAGTGGTCGCCCTATGTGGGTAAATGCAGAGCTAAATGCCAGTGATGCCTTTGTGGCACTTTGGCTACCGGGCTCTGAAGGCGGAGGTGTGGCTGATGTGTTATTAAAAGACCAGCACAACAGTATCCAATATGACTTTTCAGGCAGACTTTCATTTTCTTGGCCTAACTCACCAACGCAACATGTGAACCGTTTTGATGGGCAAAAACCGTTGTTTGAATATGGTTATGGGCTGAATTACGCAAAAATAGATACATTACAAGATAATCTGAGTGAGTTGTTTGACGTTAGCACCAGTGTTAATGAAGTAGAGTTTTTATATGATGGTCAGCCCAAAAAACCTTGGGCATTATATTTAACTGAAAGTAATAAGAAGAAGCCCGTTAAATCGAATAGTGAGCAGTTAAATGGGGTTGAATACAGAACAATTGACCGCTTTGTGCAAGAAGACAGCATTCAATTGTCTTTTAGAAACTCAGATATTGCGGGAGTTCAACTACTCAGTAAGCATGGTTTCCCTGAAGACCTCAGTGCATATGTAAATTCGAATGCGTACCTCACATTTGATATCTCATTGAAATCAGGAACGATTTCAACAGCCATTGTAGGGATGAATTGTCAGGGAGGCATCAAATGTAATTCGCAAATTAAAATACCAGAAGGTAAATTGAGCGCGCTCAATTCAAGTTGGCAGCAGATCGCTGTGCCTTTAACTTGCTTTGAAAACCTTGGTGCTGAGATATCTCAGACAATGTCTCCATTTAAGCTATCACTCGTTGGAAACGCTGAAGTGGGAATAGGGAAAATAGCACTGAGGGCATCAGCATCCGAAGCTTTAATAATTGAATGTAACTAGAATGCTCTTGACGAAAGCCCGCAAATTGCGGGCTTTTTACTTTTAAGACCGGTCATAATTTGTGTTTGATGTGTTTGATTATTAAGTATTAAGTCATGGTTGTATCGTCATAATGCCGATGTTTTTTCGATAAGGGTATATTCGTGGACTATAAACAAGCATTTAGTTTCCGGCGTTTGCCACACGTCGCCTTGCTCTTTTTAAGCATTTGGGGGGTGTTACAAACGACATTGGTCAGCATAATGATAGAGCGTTTTAATGGCTGTCCCTATGACTGTGATTTGTATGTACCGCAACAATTTGTATTTGTTATGGCAATTATATGCTTCCTTTCTCTAATATCTTCATTCATTTGTGCTTTTATTTCAGTATTTAAAACTCAGCAGCCCATTGCATATAAAGTTTTGCTATTAAGTTATTTAGCAGCGTTTTGCCAGATGTATTACATCGCAAGTTTTTAATGTTAAATGTGTTACTAAGCTAGCCCCTCACAGAGTTATCTTTTTCTCTGATATGACACCGCGGTTTTATAAACACTGGCGAGTAAGCTGAGCAGGTAGCCCCCTTTGATAGTCCGTCGGTGGTGCAATCAATCTATCACTTCATTTAAAGCCTTCGCGTTCATTTAACAGTTCAATATCACATGCTACTGCCATACATATAAATGATATAAATCACCGTTAGTATAATCCTGATGTTTTTAGTAGCCAAAGTCACAATTGACTGCCAAGAGGTCGTGAGACTCGTGATATGAAATATAGCAATCGCCTAGTTTTTACATTGTAATTTCGTCATGTTAGTCAATACTAATCTTGAAGGCTTATAGGCTAAGCTTAAGGAAAATTTGATGTTGAATAATTTCTCTGTACAAAGTCGGTTATTATCGTTGTCTGGCTTACCTGCCATTTTATTTGTTGTAGCGACAATCATTACGCTAACCACTATATCTCACCTTGTCACGAACATGGATAAAATGTACTCCGGTAGGGTGCTGCCATTGAAAGAAATTAAAGTTGTTTCGGACAATTACGCGGTTGTTATCGTTGATACCTTCCATAAATTAAGAGGTGGTCAACTCTCGTCAAGTCAGGCTCTTAGGAGTATTGAGGAAGCAAAATCAATTGCGATAGCCGAGTGGGAAATTTACTTAAGTGGTAAGTTGACCAGCCAAGAGCAAGCGATTGTTCAGCAAATAAAGCAGTCTGAGCGGGAAGTTAATCTGCTCATTCAAGAATATCAGACCTTGATAGCGCAAGATAAGTTTGACACTGTGCCTTACAATCAATTTGTTAAAGACCTCTACGAGACGTTTGACCCTCTCAGTGAAGGCTACAACGAGCTAATGGTGCTGCAATTGGACGAGGCCAGTCGATTAATTAAAGTAAGCCACGAAGAGGCGGATGCTACAAGAATTGGAATGATAATCGCGTCGGTCGTGGTTGTTGTGGCTATGTTGAGTGTCAGTTGGTTGATATACGGCTCCATTCATCGACCATTAAAAGGGTTACGCAAGACAATTAAAATTATTGCTCAAAACGCGGATTTAACCCAGCGGGTACAAGTCTCAGGTGAAGATGAGTTGAGTGAGATTGGTAATGACTTTAATAAAATGGTTAATTGCTTACACAATCTAGTTGAAAATTTAATGGAGATGATTTGCGAGCTCACATCAACATCTAATAACTTGACGACAATCAGTTCTTCAATGGCAAATACTTCTCAGGATCAAGAGCAACAGACAGCCATGATAGCGACAGCGGTGACGCAAATGAGCGCAGCTATTCAAGAAGTGGCAAATAATGCTCAAAACACGGCTCACAAAGCGGAAACATCAGGCGAACTTGCTGAGCAGGGAACTCGTACAATTACAGAGAACATTCAGTCAATTGAGCGTTTGGCTCAATTGGTAGCTGATAATACAGAGCAAATACAAGCTTTGAACACCCAAAGTAATGAAATTAACCAAGTTGTATTGATGATTCAAGGTGTGGCTGAACAAACTAACTTATTGGCTTTAAATGCAGCAATTGAGGCTGCTCGAGCTGGTGAGTCCGGTCGTGGCTTCGCAGTTGTCGCTGATGAGGTCAGGCAGTTGGCACACAATACACAAAAAGCCACTGAATCAATTAAAGAAATGATCTCTAAGTTGCAGTCGATGGCACAAAACGCAGTCGGCGCGATGGAAAATGCGCAATCTAGTGCGACGTCTAGTGTGGAAAAAGCGAATGAATCTGCCAAATATATGGCAGAAATTAATAACGCAGTAAATGAAATCATTGATATGAATGTGCAAGTTTCAACCGCCACAGAAGAGCAAACATCGGTGATCTCTGAGATTAGTACTAACATCAATGAATTTAATAATAGCATTATCGAAATTGCTAAGAATGCGCAATTGAATGCTGAAGCAAGCAATGCGTTAGGTGAGTATACAAGCAACTTAAAAGAGAAAGTGGACTCGTTTAAGACGTGATTGCCAAACCAGTTCAGAGTGACGAGGAGGAGAATGCGTTGGCGTGTAATACTCGTCATTGTGGGCTTGCCCCGCAATCCATGTTTCTTAATGCTGGGTTGGCTATAGAGGTGACAGCCTTGGACCCTGGAACGAGTTCAGGGTGACGAGGAGGGGAATGCTTTCACGGTCAATACCCTTAGTGAGGGTATTTATATTTATTAAGGTTGTCGTCTTGAATTCGCTGCGTTCACTGCCATTAACATTTTTCACTACGTCATCCTGAACTTGATTCAGGATCCATGTTTATTGACACTGTATTGGCTTTAGAGATTACATTCTTAGCGACTGATAAAACAGCTCACTTCATTTTGAAAAAGAATCGTACTCACTGTGTTCGCAGTCGGTGTCTTATTGCACTTTGGACCCTGAAACGAGTTCAGGGTGACGGGGAGTGGAATGCTTTCACGGTCAACACCCTTCGTGGGGGCATTTATATTTCTTAAGGTTGCCGTCCTGAATTCGCTGCGCTCATTGTCATTAACACTTTTCACTACGTCATCCTGAACTTGATTCAGGAACCATGTTTTTTGACACTGTATTGGCTTTAGAGATTACATTCTTAGCGACTGATAAAACAGCTCACTTCATTTTGAAAAAGAATCGTACTCACTGTGTTCGCAGTCGGTGTCTTATTGCACTTTGGACCCTG
>NZ_JASJUT010000003.1:0-29841 GCF_030135505.1 Pseudoalteromonas obscura | reverse complement strand
GAAACGAGTTCAGGGTGACGAGGAGTGGAATGCTTTCACGGTCAATACCCTTCGTTAGGGTATTTATATTTCTTAAGGTTGCCGTCCTGAATTCGCTGCACTCATTGTCATTAACACTTTTCACTACGTCATCCTGAACTTGATTCAGGATCCATGTTTTTTGACACTGTGTTGGCTATAGAGGTGATAGCCTTAGCGGTTGTTAAACTAGCTCACTTCACCTTGCGCAAAAGAACCGCACTCACTGGGTTCGCAGTCGGTGTCTTTTGCACTTAATTCACCTGTGCAAAACGATGTATCGCCAACGCATCCATTGGTTTTAGAGCAATGTTTGCCTTGCCGTCGCGAGCAATTGACACGGTTTTACCTGAGCAATCATTGGCTGACGTTCTACTTAGCTCATCGCAATAAACACCTGCTGGGAGGCCGGTTTGCAATGTGACATTCATCACTTGAGAGCCACGATTAATTGCGACAAAACCAAGATCTCCCCGTGAGAAAGCGATTTGGTTTTTGTCGTTATCCCACCAATGCTGAATTGATTGGCTCTTGCCTGTTTGGGCTCGAAAACGCATCGCACCAGTAATATACGGCTTTCTGTGTTCGCATTGCCATAGTTGGTCATTGCAGTTGAGTTTATCAGATTGATGTACCTGCTCAGTTGGTCCACCCGCATCTGTGTCGCCGTTAAAATTATAACTGGACATGACTTTTGGATAGCCATACGGATAGGTGAGCATAAACACGTTTGCTAGCTCGTAAAGTTTACCATCTTGAAAAGTAACAATATCGCCAGCACCGCCATGACCGCGTTGATTGTCATGGTTATCGGTAAATACAATCGCTTTATCACTGGGCATTAAGTCCCAGTCTTTCTCAAAGCCTTTGAGTGAGGCCAGTCGTCCCTTTTTAAAAACGTGGCTCAGTTTCACACTGTATTTAAACTCTGTAACCATACCATTATTTAAATAAGTATCAGCGGTGATGGCTTCGCCGCCTTGATCTATGACTTCTTGAAATATAAGAGGAGAGTGTTGCAGCTGTTTTAAAATTGCAGCAATGTCTTTAGCGGGCATGTGTTTGCTGGCATCCAATCTAAATCCGGCGACACCAAGCTTGACTAGTTCATTGAGATAGCCCGCAATTGTAGTTTGTACTCTAGGAGAGTCAGTATCTAGGTCATGTAGGCCGACTAATTCACAATTTTGTACACGCCACGCGTCATTAACGTAATCTTCTGATTTGATTGCGCATGGCTTGTGAAAGTCTTTTGGTTCATAGATCGGATATTGTTTATTGCCGTATGTCTTGCCAGCTATGCTTATACCATTGCCGTGGGCCATGTGATTTATCACGGCATCAACATAGATGTCTATACCCTGTGCTTTGCATCGTTTGATCATATCGATGAATTGAGCTCTATTTCCGCCTCTGCTTGTTAATTCATACGAGACAGGCTGGTAGCGTGTCCACCATTGCTCCCCTGCGATGTGTTCATTTGGTGGGGAGATCTGTACGGCTTTGAAACCTTGTGGGCCTAAAAAGGCTTCGCATTCATTTGCTATATCCGCCCATGACCATTCAAATAAATGCACAAATGTAGATGTTGAACTGGGTGTCGCCATGACATGGCTAGAAGCCACGAGTGCCAAGCTCGCAAATGCTGGAAATTTATTGTTTTTCATTTATATGCTTCTCACTTATTTGAGATTGACAATATATCGCTCGTTTGATGTGAGTCCATTGAATACGTATGCAAAAAAGCAACCAAAAAACTATATTTGGTTGCCTTATTCTGCGAATCAAATGGTTAGTCTACCATTAGAGAGATTGAATAATGTGGGTGTTTTGACCAAACTCAAAGACATTGAGTTTGCCACATTGAGCAAAGTGATTGTTACTGGCATAAGGGCGATTTTGTTGAAAAATGTTGTCTTCCCAGCCTTGGCCGTTTTTAACGAATGCTTTTAACTCAAACCAACCCTGATGGGTTTTACTACAATCCATTTCTACGTCTAGTTTCCAGTAGTGCTGGCCCCATTGGTTTAAGCTTGATTCACCAAATCCATGTAGGTCATAGGTTTTCTTTTCACCCCAATTTGCAGGCCAAATATTGGTTGTCCAATCCAAAGCTGTACCTTGTGCTTGGTTTGATTGCCCAGATTCAGATGCCTGCCAGTCTAGGTACCTATCACCTGATTTCCAAGGCGTGGTGGTTTGGTTTCTCAGATTTAAATGTCTAATAGGGATTTGGCAAAGCACTGGATTTTGGTTACATTGCAGCCCACGTTGTAAAGCCGCATGATGGTCCAACCCGCCGCGTACAAACATATCTTGCCCGTTCTGTGTCTGTGCTTTTATAAACACAACCGTTCTTTGCCAATCACCGTCACTAGGGATATCTGTCGTCACGCTTTGATGATGAATAGCCACAGCGTCCATCGGTGCTAAGGTAATATGTGCGGTACCGTCAGTTTCTACCTTGATGGTTTTGCCGACACAGTTTTGTGCATTTTTACCGCCAGAGAGTTCATCACAATATATCCCCGCAGGAAGCCCTGTTGCTAACTTTGCGTTCATATTGCCTGATTCGCGGTTAATTGCCACAAATCCTAGATTACCGCGCGAAAAAGCAATTTGGTTGTTACCATTGTCCCACCAATTTTGTACTGACCAATCATCATTGGTCTGATTTCTAAAGCGCATAGCTCCTGCAATAAAGGGTTTTCTGTGCTCACATTGCCATTGCTGAGCATTGCAGTTTAAGTTGTCACCTTGATGGACTGGTACGCTTGGTCCGCCTGCATCGGTGTCGCCATTAAACTCATAGCTAGACATCACTTTTGGATAGCCATACGGGTAGGCGAGCATGAACACATTTGCCAGTTCATACAGTTTTCCATCGTGGAAGGTGACAATAGAACCTGCACCGCCATGGCCGCGTTGGTTATCATGGTTGTCTGTAAATACGACAGCCTTGTGACTCGGCATAAAGCCCCATTGCTCCCCAAACGACTTAAGCCAAGCAAGCTTGCCGGTTTTAAATGTTTCGCTAAGTTTGATGCTGTATTTAAACTCTGTTACCAAGCCATTTTGGAAATACTCTGATGCTTGAACTGCTTCACTACCTTGGTCGATTACTTCTTGAAATACCACTGACTGCTGGTTTAATTTTGCAAGCACATCACCAATGTCTGATGCTGGCATATGTTTGCTCGCGTCTAGCCTAAAGCCTGCAACACCAATATTTAAAAGGTCGTTTAGATAGTTTGCGAGCTGTGTTTGAACATACGGTGCATCCGTGTCCAAATCATGGAGACCCACCAACTCGCAGTGTTGGACACGCCATGGGTTATTGCCATAATCAGCAGGGTTTATTGCGCAAGTTGAATGAAAGTCATTCGGACTGTAAATCGGATATTGCTTGTTACCAAATTGGCTACCAGCAACACCCGTACCACGACCATGAGCCATATGGTTAATTACAGCATCGACATAAATATCGACTCCAACGGCTTTACAGCGTGACACCATATCAATAAAAGCCGCTCTGTCACCACCTCTGCTAACTAACTGATAGCTAACAGGTTGGTATCTTGTCCACCACTGGCTTCCGGTAATATGTTCACTTGGTGGAGATACTTGTACTGCTGCATAGCCCTGTGGCCCTAAAAAAGTTTCACACTCTTTGGCGACATCAGGCCAAGACCATTCAAATAGATGAACAAAAGTGGTTGGGGCGCCTTGGCTAACGGGGTTTGCTAAGGCGTTATTTGATGCAAGTACTGAAACACTTGCTACGATTGGTAAAATTATATTTTTCATTATTGTGCCTCTCATTTACATGAGTTTTACAATATAAGAGCCTTTCAGGAACAATCCATTGAATACGTATGCAAAGCAGGGTTTATATTGCATATTAATTCTTAAATAGATCTTAAAAATGGTTTTATATCTTATTTTTAATGTGTATTTGGAATATAAATGCCTATTGAGTAGTTATACTACTTTAAAATAATGGCAGTGGTATAAACAAATTCAATACATTTGAGCATAAACTCAAGCCTGATAGCTGTATGGTGATCACTTTCTTGTTTTTTTACGCTAAACTTGCCCTGAATTGGGTTTTGCAAGTGGAGTACGGATGCAAAAAGTATTTGTAAGTGCATGTTTGGTAGGCAATAAAGTGCGATACAACGGCAGTAGCTTGTCTTTGGACATGTCTGACAAAGGGTGGTTGGAACTGAACGTTGAGCTTACAGTGTTTTGTCCGGAAGTGTCGGCAGGATTGCCAATTCCGAGAGCGCCAGCAGAGATTATCGGGGGGAATGGACGTGATGTGTTAAACCACACTGCAACTGTTATTGGTGATGATGGTGTTGATGTAACTAGTGCGTTTTTAAAAGGCGCGCGCCAAGCGCTTTCGCTCTGTCGGCAGCATGGGATCAAATACGCGATTTTGGCAGAAGGTAGCCCTTCATGTGGCAGTCAACAAATTTACGATGGCACATTTAGTGGAAAGAAGATCCCAGGTGCAGGTGTGACAGCGCAATTATTGATGGCCAATGGCATTAAAGTTTATAGTCAACATACTGTGACGCAGCTGATCCGCGAAGTAAAAAACGAACCATAAAGTATAAAAATTCAGTAATTCATACCGAATAATCCTGCATTAGTTTGCAAATTACCTGTGTGAGCTGGCTATCTTGTTGCATAAGTTGTTTCAGCTTGTCACAGGGGAGCCACATCACATCACAAGGGGTTTCGCTGACACATTCTGTTTTGCTTGTTCCGGTGAGCAAGGCCATTAACGCGATTGACTCGCCGGGCCCTTTACTGGTGCAAGTGTGTTTTTTCCCTTCTTCTGTCACCATTAACCACTGTTCTTTCACGCTGCCACGACTAATAATGCCAATTTTGTTGAGGGGGCGATCAGCGCCACAAATAAGCTGCTCCGCCTCATAAACGCTGTGTTCAACATACGACGAAAGCTTTTCTCGAGTTTCAAGTGGTAAATTTTTCGCCCAGGGAATATCGTTGGTAAATTGTTGCTCCTGCGTTGACTTAAAAATTGACTCATTTTGTAAGCTGGCCATTTTATCTTCGACGCTACACAACAAGCGTTGTGCCTCTGGTTTGTCTAAAACAGCTTGTTTTAGTTGTGCATTGATCACTGCGCGCTCTCTATTGAGCAGTAACCTTGTGGCTGCCTGTGTTTGTAATGATTGAATAATTTCAGGAAAACTATCGTGTAACTCATTCATGCGTTCAAGTGTTCGGGACTTATTGTCATTGACTGCTTGCATCACGGCATCTGCCGCCATTTGGCTAGGTGCTAGAGCTTGGATGTGGCTTTGCAGGGCCTCTTGTGCATGCATAAATCCGCGGGCAATGTCATAGCCTAAGGCCAGTTTGTTGAAAAAAAACTTAAGTAGCAGTTTGTTTAGCCAAGTGTATTGTCTAAGTGGCTGCAACCATTTTGGCGTTTGCCACACTGTGTAGATCCGTGTTCTAGGGCTAATGGTTGGTTCTCCATCTAAGGCTGCCTCCACGGCCTCAACCAATTTACTGGTTGCTTGTTTACTCAACATGCCTTGCTCAAACTGTGTCCAGTAGTGCTTTCGTTCCGTTTCAAGTAGCCGCCTTTTATAGGCTGTATTGAGCTCATCGTCTGTGATATTGGCATCGGGTTCAAGCTCATCAAGTGCCTGTAATCTAGACTTTTGTTTAACGGTTTCCCAGTCTGCACCTTGTAGAAAAGGATTGGTCATCATCACAGGCAACATGTCATGAAGTTCATTGCTGATCTTTGCTTGTGCCTTATCGACTGTAGCTTGTTTTGCTGGTGGCAACGAGTTTAAACCTAACAGCTTTAATAGCGTGCCCATGGTAGAGCCATTGACCAATATCGTTAATACCACAATGCCTGCACATAAAAACAACACCCGATCACCAATTTCTTTGGGGATCACATCACTTGCAACTACGGCCAATGCCAAAGCCAAAGATACCGCGCCTCGTAATCCTCCCCAACATAGTACAGCCGCTTTGGGAAAGTTAATGCCAATCCCCAGTCTGGTTAAAGCTGGCATAAATACAGCAATAGAGGTTGCGCGGATAAGCAAAATACCCACGTATAAAAACAACAGCATTTGCCATGCTTGCATGTCATTTAAAGGCACTCGAATGGCGACTAAAATGCCTACCAGCAAAAAGATAAGCGTGTTGGCCATATGGGCCATCATTTCCCAAAAATGATGTAAAAACCCGGCCACTTCTGGGCTAATGCGTGTTCTACCGATGCTGGCGAACATAATTGCGAGCGTTACTACCGCAACAACACCAGATACGTGAAAGTTTTCAGCGATAAAAAATACTGAATAGGCAGCAGCAATGGTTAATGAGATCTCTATCATGGGGTCATTGAAAACATGCTCAATCCACATGATGCACAAGCCGCCAACGATGACGCCAATGACTAAACCAACTAAAACGACTTGCAAAAACTCAAGGGTGACATGCAAAGGGGAGGAAAGGCCAGCCGCGGCGTCACCACTGTACATGGCAGTAACCCAGGCAAAAAATAACGAAAAGAACACAATGGCTGTGCCATCGTTGAGCAAAGACTCCCCCTCAATTAATGTTTCAAGTCGTTTCCGCGAGCTGACTTCTTTGAGCAACGCAACAACGGCAACGGGATCTGTTGCACTGATCAAAGCGCCAAACATTAAACAAATAGCCCAGCTCCACCCCCAGCCATCAGGCACAATGGCAAAAATCAATTCAGCGGTTAACCAAATCGCCAGCATGAGTCCGGGCACAGCCAAAATGGCAATTTGGGTAAACATGCGTCTGAACAGATGCACTTCCATTGCAAAGGCACTTTCAAATATCAAGGTTGGCAAAAATAAATATAAGAATAGATGGGAATCTATTTCAGCGACTAAGGCGAGGCTATGCCCAAACTCAGGTGCATAAGCATCGAAAAGCTCGCCGCGTTGCAGTAGACCGATAGCTATGCCCAAAAGCAATAGAGCCACGGTGTAGGGGACTTGCGTCCCTTTTAAAATATGTCTGACAAACGCACCAATAAAAAGCGCAAAAATCACGAATAAGAGGATTAAAAGCCCTGTGCTAAAAGCCATAGTTCAGTGCCTTGATTAATTTGATGCACTAAGTTTAGAAAAGGAATCTTGTGTTCGCTAAGTCATCTGTGTTTTATCACCTTGCGATCAGGATATAATTGTTCTTACAATAGAAACAATGAGTTAAACATAGCTGTTTGAAGGGGATAAAATTGGCAAAGGGTAGCTGTAACTGCAATGCTGTGCAGTTTGAAGTGCGTTCGCCTATTAAGCATATTTATATTTGTCATTGTTCTATTTGCCGCAAGGCCGGTGGTGGCAATGGTGTGTCGGTGGCAGTTGTCAATAACAGTGACTTTGTTTGGGTAAATGGTCAAGAGTTTATTAAAACATGGCACAAACCAAACCATGATTGGCTCTGTAGCTTTTGCATTGAATGTGGGTCTAATTTACCGGGCAAAAACGACGAACAGCGTATGTATGTACCAGTAGGTCTGATCTCCAACACCGATTTGGAAAATGCTAAAGTAGTGCACCATTTATGGGTAAGCTGTAAAGCGAGTTGGGAGCATATTGGTGATGATGGCAAACAGCATGCAGAGTTTATTGACTAACTATCCCCAAAACTCTCTTTGCAAAAGAAAAGAGGCGCAAGGGGCACCTCCGAATTGACGCAGAGACTTAGTCGTTACTTGAATCTTCTTCGTTCTCTTTTGGGCATACTGTCGGGTAGCATTTAAATACTTCTCTTAAGCCACGAAATATACCGATATGTAGTACAGAGCGGTGATTCTCGTCATGGGTAATGTCGTAGCGGATTGTCGTTGAGTCTGTATCAATTAAGAGCTTTGCGGTGTCGTCAATGGCATTGATATGTGCTAGGTATAGCGCTTGATGCTCAGGTGGGATATTTTCTTCATGAGCTGCCACCATGTACACTGAAAGTGCGCTTTCCTTGAGCGTGTCTTGTGCATCGTTTACCCATTTTGCAACAATGCTGTTGTCCCACCACAGTGATGGGTCAATAGCGACATAGCCCTTAAATAGTGGCTGTAATTGATCCGACAATAAACTGGTGATGGTAAACAAGCCGCCTAAGGAATGACCAGATAGCACTCTAAAATCATCGGTTCTGTATGTGTTATCTACAAATGGGATCACTTCATCTTTTATAAAGGTTTCAAGTTTGAGGCTTTGTCCAGAAACCTCAGGTGTGGGGCCATTTTTTGGCACTGTTGGTGTTAAATCTCGAACTCTATGGTGGCGAGTATTGATCGCAACTAAA
Source organism: Pseudoalteromonas obscura (assembly GCF_030135505.1). Classification (NCBI taxonomy): domain Bacteria; kingdom Pseudomonadati; phylum Pseudomonadota; class Gammaproteobacteria; order Alteromonadales; family Pseudoalteromonadaceae; genus Pseudoalteromonas; species Pseudoalteromonas obscura. The sequence continues at coordinate 21,471 of NZ_JASJUT010000003.1, read as the reverse complement.
ATGGCCTGCGGCAGCATGTTGGAGCGCTGTAAAAACCACATATTGTGGCCCGTTAAGTACTGCAAGTTTTCGCCATCGGTGGTGTAAACAACAGGGTATTGCTTATCACTGTTTTCTGGTGCGTGGTAGTCTTCCGGTAGAATAACCCAGACTTTTCGCGCTTCACCTAAAACAGCTGACTGGATTGTATGCTCGGTAGGTAGATGCTCATATTTGTAGTCAAGGTAAGAGGCTTGAGCAAACAAGCTCAATACGCACAGTAGTGCAAAAGCAATATGCTTCATAAGTTAACTCCTTTGTTTTGTTATGAGTAGGACGAAGATACCAAGCATATTTTTAACTGGCGTAAAGTTATTGGTGTTGTGGAGTGTGGTGAACGTATTATCTAGGTTTGTCTCCATATGAAGAGACAGAAAAGCTGGTAACAGTAATTTATTGTAAAGACTCGCAATCTAGGTAGACTGACATCAGTGTATTTAGTTGGATATGGTTATGGATAATCGAAAAATTTTGCAAGATTTCCCAAAAGCTGAACTGGGTTTTTTCCCAACACCGGTTGTTAAGCTCACTAATTTGTCTCGCCATTTAGGTGGCCCAGAGATTTTAATGAAACGTGACGACTTAACAGGCCTAGCCTTGGGAGGGAATAAAACCAGAAAGCTAGAATATATTCTTGGTGATGCGTTAGCCAAAGGATGTGACACCGTCGTAACGGCGGGGGCACAACAATCGAATCATTGCAGGCAAACTGCGGCGGCGGCAGCAAAACTTAATTTGTCATGTCATTTATTGTTAGGTGGCGATAAACCTGAGGAGTCTACGGGGAACCTACTGCTCGATACTTTATTTGGTGCCCAACTCCATTACTGTAAAGGCAATCGCAAAGGGGAAGATATTCCTCGCCTTGTAGAAGACTTGAAATCTCAAGGCCACAAACCTTATGTGATCCCATACGGCGGCTCAAATGAGCTTGGAGCGATTGGGTTTGTTGAAGCGGGCTTTGAACTGGCGGCGCAAATAGACACTGATACGTTAAGTCATGTGTTTTTCGCATCCAGCTCTGGCGGCACGCACGCTGGGCTGATGATTGCAAAGTCTATGCTTAAACATCAATATATGCTTACGGGTATTCAAATTGATAAAGCGGAATCGAGCGCTGGAGAATTTAAGCAAAGGGTATTGGCTCTGGCAAATTCAACATCAGACGCGCTTAATTTAAACCAAGTATTTAACTCAGAAGACGTGATATTGGATGATGGTTATCTTGGCGCTGGCTATGGGGTACTGTGTGAACCCGAAAAGTCGGCGATTCAACTGTTAGCAAAAACTGAAGGGATACTATTAGACCCTGTTTATACTGGAAGGGCATTTGCAGCAATGGTGGATAAAATAGGCTCAGGTAAACTGGTCAGTGGTCAACAAATTCTGTTTTGGCATACCGGCGGAGCCCCCTCAGTGTTTGCTTACGCTGATAAGCTACTTTGAACGTATAACAGGACATACAATGCGTGGACTTAGGTGTTTTTCTCAGCCCTGTGGGTTGGTTGCATTTGTTATTAGATTACGATAACTTGGCGGCGCTGGTTTGATCCCCCAGCACTAAAGCACTTCATTGTTCCGTGCATATAGACCCTCTTTTTACAACAAGGCGGTTTGCCTGTTGATTTTCAAAATATTTAAACGAGTAATTAAACTAACTATGGCTGTTTTAGAAATTTTAACTGCACCAGATCCAAGATTAAAAATAAAAGCAAAAAAGGTAGAAGATGTTGCGTCTATCCAGGCATTAATTGACGACATGCTAGAGACCATGTATGCGACAAGCAATGGTATTGGGCTTGCTGCGACACAGGTTGGTAGAGAAGAAGCGGTCGTGGTGATCGATATTTCAGATGAGCGAAACGACCCATTGATTTTGGTAAACCCAGAAGTGTTTGAAGGTAAAAATAAAGAAAAAGGCCAAGAGGGCTGTTTGTCTGTACCAGACTATTTCGCTGAAGTTGAGCGTTTCACTTCGGTCACTGTAAAAGCGCAAGACCGCGACGGCAACCCAATTGAAGTTCAAAGTGATGAGTTTTTAGCGATTGTCATGCAACATGAAATAGACCACCTTCACGGTAATTTATTTATCGACTACCTATCGCCGCTGAAGCAAAAAATGGCGATGAAAAAGGTGAAAAAGTACCTTAAATTGCACGCTTAATTGCTGCACGTATTAAACGTAAAAGCAGCATGTTAACGCTGCTTTTGTCGCTGCGGTTGTCGGGTCGGTGCTCGGCTAGAACGTATATTATGGTTTTAAAAGCTTAAACGACTCTTACAAATATGAACTCAAAAGGAGTATGAGGTGAATTACAAAAGCGTTATAGGACTAGTTTGTTTCATTATGTTGTCAGGATGTGTGAATCCCACCAATACAATTCACGCAAAAACGTCTCAACCAGCAGCCATTCAACCCCAAAGTACAGGCATTAAAATGTATTTTGGTTTATCAATTCCGACAGGTGGCGTAGTTACGCCGCAGCAGTGGCAACAATTTGAGTCAAACCAAGTGGCAAATACGTTTACCGGGTTTAGCGTTGCTGACTCTGTGGGCTACTATAAGGGAAAAAAGGAACATGCAAAGGTCATTACAATATATAACGCATCAGCAGCAGATATTAAAGCGGCCAACAAGTTAGGCAAACAGTATGCTCAATTATTTAATCAGGATTCTGTGTTGGTGGTATTGATTGACGTTGCCCAGATCCAATTTGTCACCAAGGATTAAAACATGTCTATAGATCGTGCTGTTCATGATTATTTAATGGCAAAACCTTTCAGTGACGTAAGCCAGCCTTTTGGTGAAGGGGTGGATGTATATAAAGTTAAGGGCAAAATGTTTGCCACGCTTTCGCCTGAAAAAATGCGTAGTACTCAGTCTCAGAATACGACATGGTGGTTAAACTTAAAATGTGATCCCCATGAAGCCTTGATGCTCCGAGATATTTTCGATGCGGTGATACCGGGTTACCATATGAACAAACAACATTGGAATACAATTATATTAGACGGTACTGTCCCCAAAGGTGAAATAGAGCGAATGATCGACAACTCCTATTTACTGGTGGTGAAAAAAATGCGTAAAAGTGAGCAAAATGCAATCATGCTACATTTGTAATTTGTTGCTCTAGCTTTCCTCAAGTTGATAATTTCAAAGTAAATTTGAACTAAATATAAACAGCAGCCTCTAATGTACACTGTACAATCAAGGAGGTTTTTCATGTTCCCTATCGACGTTTTTATTGCCTATACATCAGCGTGTATTTTGTTAGTTATCTCACCGGGCCCAGATAATATTTTGGCCATTGCTAGAGGCGTTAGCCAAGGTAAGCTCGCAGCCTGTGTTTCTGCCAGTGCGTCTGGCGTTGGGATCTTATTTCATGTTTTTGCGGCAACGGCTGGCCTAACGCTATTGCTGCAAACATCTACCGTAGCTTTTTACGTCGTAAAGTTCATTGGCGCGAGCTATCTCATTTGGTTGGGCATAAAAGTAATTCGTAATCAAAACTTGATTGCTATTGAGCCTGTTAAAGCCAAACCTTTAAGTTCAATTTTTGCGACAGGTTTTTTATCTGCTGCTTTAAATCCCAAGCCTGGCATATTTGTACTCGCGTTTGTCCCGCAGTTTGTAAACCCAGCGCTTGGCAGTGTATCTCTACAAATGTTGGGATACGGTGTTTGGTTTGCGTTACTGACAAGTATTGGCTTTGCACTGATGGGGGTATTTTCAAGTCAACTTAAAAACATCCTAAAAAATCGACCAAAAGTGTTGCAGGGTTTAAACGTTTCCGCAGGCGTCACCTTTGTTAGTTCAGGTCTGGCTGTTGCGTTAATGAAACAGCGATAGTTCAGGGTTATCAATTGTTTAGACGTCGTTTTTTAAATAACTCAATGGTGTTGTATCTGGGGAATTTCTGTAACTATTTTCATCTTTCGTTACAAATTACCTTTGTAATTGGTTGGCCTACTTGAGGTTTTTATTTAGTGTATCTGAAAAAGTTCCAGGAGAGACGAATAATGTATAAATCAATTCTCGCGATTTCAGTTGCCGCTATTTTGGCTGGATGCCAAGCAAGTAATATGAATTCACAGGCTAACCCATCAGCTACAAAGGTTCAAAAGAGCGTACAAGTTAGTGTAGAAACAGAGTCGCAAAGATTAAATGCGTGGTTTGCAGACAAATACGAACAACAATTACAAATGAGCCCAATGACTATGACCATTTATGGTCGTAAGGATAAATACGACGAAATTGATGATGTTTCATTGAAGGCGGATAAACGCAATTTAACTTGGTTGGCTGGTACAGTTGCAGAGCTTAGGTCTCAATTTGATTACAGCAAGCTAGACGCTGAAGCAAAGATATCCTATGACCTGTGGATATACGATTATGAGCAAGAAAAGCTAGAGTTTAAGTTTTCAGAAAACGAATATGTGTTTAATCATATGTTTGGGATCCAGTCTTGGTTTGCTCAATTTATGATTAACTTCCACAAGGTTGATACGTTGGAAGACATGCATGCCTACAATAGCCGTTTAGTTAAGGGTTCTGAGGCACTAGAGGAGCTACTTGAGCAAGCTCAGCAAAAAGCTAAAAAGGGCGTAAGACCGCCTAAATTTTCCTATGAAGGTGTGATCACACAGTCAAAAAACATCATAACGGGTGCACCATTCTCTGATAGCGAAAATGATGCGCCATTGTGGGCAGATGCGAAGAAAAAAGTTCAAAAGCTAGTTGATGATAAAAAAATCACACAAGCTGAAGCAGACAAAGTGTTAGGTGATACTAAATCGGCGCTCACAGGCGTGTTTAATAAGAGCTATTCGAATTTGATTGATTGGTTTGAACAAGACATGGCAAATCTACAACAGCAAGATGGTTATGGCGTTGGCGATCAACCTAATGGTAAAGCGTTTTATAACTACAGACTTGCCAACCAGACTTCAACGAGCTTAACCTCGGATCAAATTCATCAAATTGGCCTTGATGAAGTTGCACGTTTACAAAGGGAAATGCTAAAAATCGTCAAGCAGGTTGGATTTAAAGGGTCATTGGAAGAGTTTTTTGAGTTTTTCCGTAATGATCCGCAGTTCTTCTATGAAAACAACGATTCAGGAAGGCAAGGGTACATTGACGATTCAGTCGCGTATTTAGATGGCATTAATGAAAAGCTGCCGGAATATTTTGGTATATTGCCTAAGTCAGAGCTGGTGGTTAAACGCGTTGAGTCTTTCCGCGAGCGCCCAGGTGCAGCTCAGCACTACATGCCAGGCACAAAAGATGGCTCTCGTCCGGGCGTATACTACGCTCACTTAATTGATATGACGAGTATGCCGAAGAATACAATGGAGTCAATTGCTTACCATGAAGGTAACCCTGGGCACCATATGCAATTATCAATTGCTCAAGAGCTTGAAGGGATCCCAGAGTTTAGAACAAAAGCGCACTTTACTGCTTACTCTGAGGGATGGGGTTTGTACTCTGAGCAACTCGCGAAAGAAATGGGCGCTTACCAAGATCCGTACAGTGATTTTGGGCGCTTATCAAATGAAATGTGGCGTGCGGTAAGGCTTGTTGTCGATACAGGCATTCACGCGAAAGGGTGGTCTGAAGAGAAAGCAGTGTCTTATTTCAAATCGAACGTGCCAATTCAGGAAACAGCCGTTCGATCAGAAATACGCAGGTATATGATCATGCCTGGCCAGGCTGCTTCCTATAAAGTTGGCATGATTAAGATCTTAGAGTTGCGTGAAAATGCCAAGCGTGAACTTGGAAACAAGTTTGACATCAGAGGGTTCCACGACACGGTATTAGGCGGTGGCGCAATGCCATTATCTATCCTCGAAAGACGCGTTAATGATTGGGTTGAAGAGCAAAAACGTTCATAAATAACCCGAAAATTCATTAAACCATAAAAATGCACACGTTAAAAAGCGTGTGCATTTTTTAGTGGTAGCATTTTATTTGGCTCTAAAAGCATCTTGATTTTTATATTATTTTTCAAAATGTTTCGATTATTAATTAAATTCTGCTCAAATTGCGTACAGTTTTTGACAGGTTTAGCATAAGGCCGTGTGTAAAATATATTCGTTAAAAAACCGTTAGCTGTTAATGCTAGCTTTTTAAAGCAAAAGGAATTGCGTGTGCGCGTTAGTGTTGGCTAACTCGTTTCTTTTGCGTGCTGGCGACGCAAACGGAGTATAAATAATAGGGATTAAAATAATGAATGAATCAACAAATACAGAGTCAACCAACCCAGAGTCAGCAGAAAAGCAGTTGGGTACCTCTTCACAATTTGAGCAATATCAATTATCTGGCAAATGGCTGAAAAGATTTAACTTACTGAAAAAACTTGGAGCGGATTCTCAATCTATGTTTTCAATTATGAAAACACCGGAATATAAAGGCCTATCAAGCTAGGACAGGATCAGCGTTTCACTTAATTTCTTTGTGTTGTTTTTTGGACCTCTTTATTATTTTTTCAAAAAAATGTGGATGAAAGCTGGATTTATGTTTGCGAGCATTTGGGTATTCAATGGCTTACTCACTGTGCTTGAAGGCATACTAGGCTTTACTTTTCCGGCGATTATTTTTTGGGTTGTGCCGCATGCAGTCTGCGCACAATTTGCATGTTATGACTATTATAAACACGTAACCGCTGAAGAAAAAATATGGACTGAAGTATCCGAGTTCTTCAAAAAGCCTGTCGGTATCATTTCTTATTTAGTCGCTTCGTTTGTATTTTTAATGGTGTCGGTCGCATTAACAACGGCATAATGCCATTTTAAAAAGGGGCAAAGCTGCCCCTTTATGTATAAAATCTGCGGTTAACACATTACCGTGTTACACGTATTGCAGGTTCTTTCTCTCACTGTATTACAGTGTTGGGTAACATTTGTTTCGGTACATATTGTAGTTATCCAATCATTTGTAAATCCACCTGCGACCATAGGTGTTGCATCTTTACCAACCGTGTGTGCATTTTTGCTTAGTTGCTTATAGTTCTTTTTAACTAGCTTTAATTTCATAAGAATCCTGCCTTAATTACTTTTTATGATTGACTTTATAGGTCAGCAAAATGTTATTTAAATTAACATTAAATGTAAATGTTTATTTATTGAAATAGTAAACTATTCCAATTCAATCTAGCGGAATAAATGTAGGCACAATTGATGCTACCAATACGAAAGCGAGTGCGAGATTGAGTGCTCTAAAGTATTTTGGGTGTTTTATTAATTTAGAGAGCTTAGTGCCAACCAATAACCAAGATAAAATACATGGTAAATTGATTAAGCTAAAAACTACAGCAACCAACACCACTGAACTAAAGTGTGTTGAGGGTGTATAAATGGTGATGGCAGACAGTGACATTGACCAAGCTTTAGGGTTGATCCATTGAAACATCACGGCTTCGAAAAAGGTCATAGGTTGCGCAGTAACATGTGACTCAAATTCAATCGGTGTTGTGCTGGCTACTTTAAACGCAAGGTACAGTATGTATGCCGCGCTTAGCCATTTTAAAACTTCATGCAGCACAGCAAAACGTGTAAACAGTTCTCCGATCCCTGCACCAACGAGCAATATCATCGCAGCGAAACCGAGGTTTATTCCTAAAAGTAAGCGAATACAGCGCCTTGTTCCAAACGTTATGCCTGAGCTGAGCAATATCAAGTTGTTTGGTCCCGGTGTGATTGACGATACAAAAGCAAATAAGCTCAGCGCGTAAAGTAGTTCATAAGTCATAGTTTGAATCTCTCGTGGATTGGTAAATCAATTTTAGTGATGAATAAACACAACTATTCAGCGTAATTGGAGGTGGTGGCAGGTTTTTACACAACTATATTTACTAAAAGCATTGAAATGCGAATTTATCTTGTGCTTAATCGTGGCTGGCAGGAAAAAGTTGCTGTCATACCACCAGAAACTTGCATTGTGGCAACAAGCGACGAGCATAGGCTAGTGACGAACTTGAGAGTGTTAAGCCTAACCATATATTCCGTTGAGATAGACGTTGTTTACTGTCGTTTTAGAGCAAGGATTTATTAGATACTAAATTTTAACATAACAATTAAATGAAGTTTTTAAACAGGAGGTAAATTAAAATATTCATTTTGATTTACTACTTTATTCCTGATTTCACGTCCATTTTTATACTGAAAATATAATAATATTAATTTTAAGGCTTTTATGAGATTTTTATTTTTTTAACATGCGCGTTTATGTTAATTTCTTGCAGCTTTTATTAAATGGAGAAATGAAAGTTGTTAAATTTTAAGTGTGCAAATATTGTGCTACTTTCTCTTGTTAGCTGTGCATGTTTGGGGTTTTCATCCCAAAAACCTCGGTTAACTGATGGTGAGTTAGCATTTCATCTAAAAGGTGAAACAGATAAAATATCCTGGACAAAAGTTGAAGGTGCAACTGAATATTCCGTTCAGGCATATCCAGGAGATTTCGTTTATCAAGCCCGCTTTGGTCAGGGACCAATGAGCGAAGCTAGCCAGTTTAGTGGTGTTGACAGCATTTTTATTCCGGAATACAAATCGTATTCAAATTCGATTGAAATTACCAACCCCAGATCGGATGTGCGTTATTTAGTTACACCCTGTAATCAATTTGGCTGTACTGACGGCATTATTGCGGAGCGTATACATGCGTCAACTTATCTGCATGCGATTGAAGAGTTTTCTTTCAGTAAAAGCTTAGTCTACCCATGGGAATCTTCAACAATACGCTGGAAAAGCAGCGGTGCTCATACTGTTAACCTGTTAAAAAATGACCAAACCTATTTAACAAATTTACCATCGAGTGGCAGTGTACCCGTACGCATAAACGATAACACCGAATATTCAATTCAAACCATAGGTGTTGGTAGTGTAAGAACACGATCGCGAACCTTACTATATCAACACGCCAAAATTGAGGCACCCATTAATGACAGTGGCTTTTTAATGCCACTGCGCAATTTGGGGATAGACATTATTCCACGCACTTTAGTTAGAGGCAGCGATCGCTATTTATTTGTCGTCGACAAAGCTAACAATCTGCATAAAGTGGATTATTCAAAAACCACCCCCGAACTAATTTGGTCAATTCCTTTGGGTGGTAAAGTGGTCAATAAACCCTTAGTCGAGCAGGGGATCTTATACTTTGGCGTCAGTAAAATTGACGGCTCAGGAGATGTGTGTTCGTTAAATGTCAGCTACGCAACGCGTAAATCTTGTAAAACAACAACGGATGCCGTGATAGCTGGCGCACTTGCTATGGACCTGTACCAAGGGCCTCGGGTCGTTGGCAGTAGTATTGTATTTGTTAGCCACAAAGGGCGCGTGCTTGAATATGCGCCACAATTGGTGGAGTTGCGTAATACGTCAAGCTTACCTGTGTCTATGCTGGGGGAGTCAATTATTGCCACCCCGGCTATTAATCGCCGAGAAGGCAGAGTCTACTTCCAATACCAAGATGCGAGTTCACAAGAGACCAAATTAACCTCTATTAAGTTTTCAAATTACATTGGTGGTGCAGAGCCCATCGATCCCGGTAACCCAGGTGGTGATCCTGGAGATGATCCAATTGTTGGACCGATTGACCCGCCAGTGCTTTTTTCTGTAGCTGTACCATTGAGAGCACCTTCTAAGATGGAGGTCGCTGAATTTAATGAGCAATCGGCTAATAACGACACTATGTTGGAAGTGGAATGGACAGCCACAGTGCTTGATGACACCGAACAGACAGGAGGTCAGCATGAGTAAATTTAACACTTTATGTTTTTATTTATTAATGTGTATTGGTTTTACTGCTCAAGCAAGCAATGCTGATAAGCAACAATATTGCATCACCACAAAGGAAGTTATATCCCTTGAACTCGATGAGACAACCAAAAAGCACACCATAGAATTAGCCAACCCCTCAATGGCATCTATATTTGCCAAGGTGACTATGAGATCAGGCGATAAAACGACGCCGATTACAGGAGCGGGTGGTCATACTTATCAAGTGACAAGAGAATTTGGCGTGGGGCGGTATGAGTTTAATTCTGAACACAGCTGGCAAATAAACCAGGAGGAAGACGTCGTTTACTGTGCTCGTACACTCATTGTTAAGCCCTATTCAAAGCCGACTATAAGTGTAAGAGAAACGCGCGACAACAATGACAAAAGAAACGTGACTTTGACTGTCAGCGCGACGGATGCGGTCAGTCCACTTAAATCATTTTACGTGTGCGAAAGTAATCGTTCAGGTGATTGTAACAGAGGTGGCTATAGCAATCACTTCGACCCAAATGATAGCTTAAACCAAACGATCCCGCTGACTGTTGACTATGAAAATCCAAGATACTTTACATTTGTTGCAATAAATGTCTTTGATAGAGAAGAAGTAAAAACCATAGCGGTAGCCCGCGCGGATGAGCCAAACACCACAACACAAATCACTTTAACAATTTATGATTCCAATGGTGGTGAGCTTGCTAACGACACCGTAGTAAAAGCAGAAACAGAAGTACATGCGGTGATCAATATCAATGACTCGGATATTCAGTCATCAAACTGGCCAAACAGTGCATCAATAAACAATCAAGCGGCGGGTGGTGGTGATTTATCCGGTCTCCCCAATGAATTTCCATGTTTTAACGGAGCTAAAAAACGGACAACCTCATGTTATAAAACCTTTTCAGTGACTCAAGATACGACATTTACCGCAATTTCCGGTGATGGCACATCAAATGCTATCCGCATTAAGGTACCGTCTTTACCGAACATTACTGATACTAGCTTATCCAGCAGTGTGGTGACAGCGGGTGAGAGAGTGACGTTGCGCTTTAAAGCCATGGACGCAGGTAGTGGGGTAAATAATAAAGATAAAATCAATATCTGTATTGTACCGGGTAAACAGTCTGACATTAGCAGTTGTGGTAACAATACTCAAATCAGCTTAGGTGGCGTTTCTGCTGAAGAGGGTGAGTACTCGGTTGATTTTACAGCACCAGCAGCGGAGACCAGCACAACCTACTATACAGTAGTCATTAGGGTGCAGGATAACGATGTCGATCAATGGGTGTCTAGTACTCTATATTTATCAGTATATAAACCCGTAGGTATCGCACTAATTATTCCAAAAAGAGATGAGGGGAGAATATATAAACGAAATGTAACCCATACGCTTACTGTACGAATTGGCGCTTTACACAGCTCCCATCCAGGTAAGCAAATACAAGCCATAGAAATGTTTAAAAAGTCTAACGTAGAGACTGTGGTAGCCAGTGTGACAAATCCGGGGAAAATACCTAGTGTAAATGAGTATGCAGGTTTTACGCTCAGCTGGAAACCTGGAAACGAGCTTATTGACGAACAGACGTTTTTAGTTCGTGCAAAAATAGTGGTTAATAATCAAGAGACTGAATACACTAGTCATGACGATGGTTACCCATTTTTGCTTGAACCTGGCACGCCACCGACACCTACACTCAGCATTACACCCAGTGCAGATGCACCGGGGCATTTTACAGTCACAGTACCCCCTGTGAATTTTGCTAACAGTTACAAAGTGTTCGAGCTTAGAAGCGGTGAAACAAGTACCGATCTGCTTGATCAAGAAAAGTGGAAACAGGTTGCAACTATAACTGGAGATGGCACTAGTCATACCCGAGAGATACAAAAAGGGCCAGATACATACAATCAAACTTTTACATATTGCGCCATTGCATATAACGGGGAAAAAACTAGGAGTAGCGCAGACTACAATAGCATCAAAAACCAGTGCGCGACATACACCAATAACAATGGTGGTGGCCTGCCATTAAGGCCAAAATTTACCAATATTGATGAGGCGCCAAGTGGCCCTTATACTTTGTCTTGGACGTCTGAAGATCAAAATAGCGACTATGTAAGGTTTAAGTTAGAAAAAGAAATCGCAGTTGATGTATGGCAAACGCTGTTATCCAATTCTCAAGATACGTCTTTTCAGATTCAGAACCCTGCGATAACGCATAACGTAACATACATGATTAGCTCGTGTAATGTGAATATTGCTGATGAATCAAAGCAGTGTATCAAAGGGGGCAGATTAACTCTTCAACATGCTCCACCAGTGATTAGTTTCGCTAAAATGTGTGCATCAGCGGGCTGTTTAGAGGTGCAGGGAACTGGCTTTCATCAGCAAGGCCAAATTTCGATCCAAGAAAATCTCACAGCAATTCCACATCAAATAGATGCCAGTGAAGTGTCCCTTACAACAGCCGCAAATGGTGTTCAAACCTTAAGGTTCCCGCTGCCTAAGGGAGCTGATAGTGCGTACTACCAAGGTGGGATCTCAGTCGGTGTAAAAAACCAGTTGATTAACAGCCCAATGGCTGAATACAGCACTGGCGAGAACATTGGCGAAGTGATTGACCCCCTCAACCACACCCCAACATTGGGGCAAAGTGGTCAAATCTATGTGGGGATGGGCAATCAATTATGTGCTTTTGACGGCCAAAACCGTCAGTGGTGTAATGCAACGGGCGGGTTTTTGTCTTCTCGTGCTGTGGCCACAACTGCTGGAATTGGCACCGATGTGATTTTTGCCGGATCTCGTGATCATAGCATTTATGCTTGGAGCCAAAATGGCACGCAGCTATGGAAAAATACCACGCAAGGTGCCATAGAAGCCGAAGGCTTACTGGTTGGTAAAACGCAAAACGATGCCACGCTGTTTTATGGCTCTGATGATGGGGCTTTATATGCGCTTAACGCATTAGATGGTAACACCAAATACGTATATAAATTAGGTGCACGTACCATTCAAAAACCCATGTTGGTGGGTGATAATGAAATATGGGTTACTACAGCAGGCGATCAGCTTCATGTTATAAAGCGAGGCAGTGCAGGGGTCGATAAGCTCCTTTGGGGCGACTTACAAGACTCGCCATTACTTGACGGTTTTAATAAAGACATCCCGGCAGGTTGGGTTCCGACCAATGCTGATCATGAAGCAACATACCCATTGTTAAGGCTCGGCTATGTTATTTTACAACGTGAATTGAGTCGCTTTGAGCTGTCATTTTTGACCTACGCAGTGCGCTACAATAATGTGACTTTGTTGGAAGTGGCTGAGGCAATGTTGCAATCGCCAGAGGGCAAGTGGAACCACCCAGACAGTTTAATCAACCTCTATTTTTACGACTCAATCAGTAATATGTTGTTTTTCACGGTGAGGGCTGAAATTGCAGGTAAAAGCCGCGCTCAGTGGGTCAGTGAACTGGATGCTGGCTTGTCAAGAGCGGAGCTAATTCTTCAGTTGGTTCGCTCTATTGAAGTGGCTGAGCGATATGAACCCGTTGTGATAAGTTCGCTATTTTATTACTACGGTATCTGCCATAGCCCTAATCAGTGTAAGTTGACAACTGACTCAGACGGCGATGGTGTAAGTGACGCGATAGAAAGGGTGATGGGGACACGTGTATACGACCCTAGAGATGGTTTGCTCGAATCGCCAACCCTGACTTTAAGTCAAGTAGAGGCTGGCATGCTGTCAGCGTCCATGACATACCATAAAAATATTGACTATTTTGAATTTCATAACCCAGCGGATAACACGGGGCCAACCGTGCTGGCAGCGCGTAATAAAACAGCGACCACCAGTTCAGTTTACCCCAATGGTAGCCATACATTTTATGCTAAGGCGTGTATAGAACGCGAAATAACCTTTGAGGGAGACACCCGTATTCACCGTGCTTGTTCTAACCCATCTGGCACACAGGTTATTGAGATCTCAAATAGTACGATTCAAGGACAAATTCATCCACTGTCTGTCCCTAATCGGGCCGCGAATTATCACGGGCCAAATGTAGATCAGCTTGCAGAGCATCACAGTTTAGCCACCACAACCGGTCACTTTAGGGTGAATGAACAAGGCGCTGCAACCTATTCAATACCGTTACCACTACCAGCAGGTATTGCAGGCGTAACACCTGAGGTTGCGTTAACGTATAACAGTCAGTCAGGCCCGTCATCGGTAGCATTTGGTTGGCAGTTATCCACAGGGTCAAGTATTACACGTTGCAGACAGACAAAATTACACGATGGTCAGTTTGAAGCAATCAGACCATGGCGTGTAGGTAACGACAGGTATTGCCTAGATGGTAGTCGACTTATTTTGACCAATGATGTCACTGAGGGCGAAGTTGGTGCAGAGTATCGTAGTGAAGTGGACTCACAAATTAGAGTTGTGGTTGAGGCACCGGCACTATCGGGTACTAAACAGTTTGCAGTGTATGGTAAAGATGGCAGTAAACGTATTTACGGCGGCTCGCCTGACAGTGAGTTAGGCGGTACGTCATCCCACGGTTGGTTGCTGCGCCAAAGTATGGACCGAATAGCAGCACGTGGTGATGGCACCGCCCCCAATATTGTTCATTATCACTACAGTAAAGGGGGGGAGAGTCAGCAAGTTTTAGGTAATCTTGAAACCGTTCTGAGTAAAATTGAATACAGCGGTAACGAAGATGGCACTGAAAAATACAGCGTTAAGTTTGGCTACAAAAAGGGCGCAGCTCGCCAAGTCGCATTTGACTATTCCGCGGTGAATAAAACCATGGTGTCACAAGCTGAGTTGACCTATATTTCTATCAATAAAGGCAGTGAAACACTGAGACATATTGACCTTGGGTTTGAGTCTGCAGCAAATGGCGCACGCTTGCTAAAAAGTGTGAGAGAGTGTGCAAGCGACAGGCTGGAAGTATGTAAAAAGCCAGTGACATTTGACTATACGCAAAGCTTTGCTCAGCCTCAGCTATTGGCCCCAACGACACTTGTTAGTGCCCCAGCCAACAAAAAAGTGGTTGGCACCTCATTTGTCGACTTACTAGGTAACGGCAAAGCAACCCTTGTCAGCTTGGCACAAACCAACAATGCGCGTCAGCATCAATTGTGTGTTATTGAATCTCAATCTGTACAAAACTGTACGCTGATTGATACTAATAGTACCGCTGATAACATCGAAATGTATGCGTTTGACAAAGAGGACAATGGTCGACAAGGGCTTGTGATCAGAACAGCCAACCGCAGAAGTGACGCACATAACAAGTGGGAGTACTTTAGTTACGACGGGAGTCGTTGGCACAACAGCACGATGATCAACACGCTCACCATGCATAATTTGCGTCTTGGTGATCTGAACGGGGATGGATTTGCCGACTTGCTATACACAGGTGGGCAAAATTACAACACCTACAGACAGCTGTGGAGCCAAACGGATAAAGACGTGTCACCTATCCAAGAAACCGTTTCACTGGACTATATTGACGATGACAAACCGTTCTATTTAATGGACGTCAACTTTGATGGGTTAGCTGATGTGGTGACGTCGGATTGCGCTTATTCAGGTTGTCGCACACCCGGTAAACGAGATGTTGTGTTGGTACATTTCAATCAATATGACACCCGTGCCGATAAACATAAATTTGGAGATAGCCGGTCGCTCCAACTAGTCCATAGCCGATTGATGCCAATGGACGTCAACGCCGATGGGATTGTTGATTATGGTTATGTTAATGCGGATGAACAATGGGCTTTTTCACTGGTAAAACCGTACTCAGGCACTTTTTACTCTCAGGGGACAGAGATAACCCTGCCATCACCAACGAGTGCCAATATCAAACCGGAAGACACGCATATAGCGCCTATTCAGGCAGATCTCGATAAAGATGGCATACCTGAACTGTATGTCGTGGGTAAAGATAACCTCACCCGACATTACTATTTGTATCGTTACGAGTGGGACCCAGCCGATTCTACCTTCAAGATACCCAACCATGAGCCAGTATATGAGTTAGGTGAACAGCTTTCGGTGACTGATAGTATTTTCTTCTTGGATTATGACCACGATGGTGTTGAAGAACTGATATTGAGTATAGGCAATCAGCTCAAGGTAAAAGAGGCGTTATATCGAGCTGGCCCACCGAATATATTAAAGCGGGTTACGCAAGGTTACGGTAACCAAACCGAGATTAACTATGGGTTAGCGTCAGATCCTACCCTGTATACACTCGGAGAGCACAGTAAAACAGAGGCACTTGGCCTGCAATCAAATGCACGCGTAGATGATTTATATGGCGGTGCCTTTTTAGTCGAGCGCGTAACAACGGGGTCGCTGCAAACGATTGATGACGTGACTTCAAATATCGACTTGGCAGTTGATTATCATTACGAAGGCGCTCGTATACAATTTGGTGGCAGAGGCTCATTGGGCTTTGAAGCGTTGACGACGACAACGCAAAAAGACGGTATCACCTTTAAAACCAGAACAGAGTACAGCCAAGCGTTTCCATTGATTGGTATGCCAACCCGCACGCTTAAAACCATGACGGTTGATAACACCAATGTGGTGATAAGCGATGCAAAAAATGACTATCAATACCATGTTAATGGCTGTGACAAGACAACTGACACATGTGCGGACAACAACGACAAGAAGCCAGGCTATTTTACTGTATATGCACATCGTAGTCGTGAATGCGCTGCGCGCATGGATGTAAAGTACGCGGGCGCGATTCAATATGGGGTTTCTGGTTATAACTGTAGTATCACCACGACCCAGCAAGACCCGTTTGCCAATGTAACAAGCATAACCGTAGACCAATACGATGCAGCAAACGCCAGTGACTTTATAAGTCACACCAGCGGTCAATTGTTGTCGTCTGTGACAACGAACAATACGTATTACACCAGTGATGATTGGCTAGAGTTAGGGCGTTTACATCAGGTGGATGTCACAACGACCCGCACCGATGGGTCAGCGCAGTTGGAAAAACGTAGTGAGTTTACTTACCACGCTGGGGGCCCCCTCGATGGCATGCTGATATCAGAGGTGATAAACCCGCAAGGCAACTGTAATGAGTATCTGAAAACCAGTTACAGCTACGATGCAGTGGGCAATGTGGTTAGTAAAGAAACCAGTGGAAAAACGCAAGGTTGCTCAGGTAATACCACACGAAAAACGCAGACGCGTTATGACGCAGATGGTCGCTATGTAAAAAGTAAGGTCATTGTTGACCCCTCATCACAGGCAGACTCACACTCTACGGCAGATATAACGACGCTCAATGTAATTAGTCGTAATAAGTTCGGGCAAGTCACGGAGTCAAGCAATTCGGATGGCGTTCGTCAATACACCAAATATGACGATTTTGGTGAGGCAATTGGCAGTCATTCAGCAACAGGTGCTCAGCAGTACACCGTGCGCACTGCGTGTCCGTTTGAGGTCGACAATTGTGCTGTGGCAATTAACAGTTACCAGAATCACGAGCTGTTAGGCCAGACGTTTTTAGATAAACTCGGTCGAGAAATTGGCAGTAAAGTGCAAACACCAGGCAGTCAGTGGCTTTACTCAAAGCAGCATTATGATGCATGGGGTCGAGTGGTTAAGCAGCTACCGGCGGGGTTACAGAGCACAGAGACCGTGTATGACGTGTTTGATAATCCGGTGAAGGTGACAGACAATCAAACGGGCCTTGTGACGACACTGACTAAAGCGGGTCGTACGGCGACGAGTACTGTCACAGGCAATGTGCCAGGTGATTCACAAACGCAAACGACAACGTTTAACGTATACGGTGAAAAAGCAACGGAAACCGACAATGCTGGCAATGTGTTAACTTACACATACAATGTGCTTGGCAAAGTGGTGAAAGTGAAGTCAAGTGCTGATAACAACAAAGTCTTGATTGAAAACAGCTATAACTTACTTACTGGCTTGAAGGTAAGCCAAACCGACCTAGACAGCGGTACGTGGACATATGACTACAACGCCTTTGGGGATTTGATAAAACAAACAGATGCCAACGGTAATGTACAGACTTTTGGCTATGATGTGTTTGGCCGAAAAGTATCTCATGATGTTAACGGAGCACGCGTTGCGACTTGGGTGTATGACACTGAGAAAAAGCATCGGTTAGCCTACGAATATACAAGTGACTGGTCAAAAGGTTATATTTACGATGGATTTGGCCGCAATGTCGCCTCGGTAACCGACTTTGATAGCACTGCGCTTGAGTGCAAAAGCACAGACCATGTTTGGTACGAACCCTCAAGTAAAGATGTGAGAATATCCACTGACCTAGCATCAGTCGATAGCAGCCAATGTGTTGTTCAACTGACAACGTTTGATGAATTTGGCAGGGTGTTCCAACAATTTGATGACTACCGCCGACTCGCACATAGAAATGAATATATAGAAGCACAAGGTGTTCATTTAACCTATCGAGCGGGCCAAGTAGTCACAAAGAAAGAAGCGAGAGAAGGTACTAACGGCACACTCTACTACCAATTCTCGAAAGCGGATAGCGCTGGACGTGTTACTCACTATAGCAAGGGTCGCTTTGCGATGTCGGTTGGTTATGGCGATATGGGTTTCCTGAGCGACTTGGCTGTGCAAGGCAGTTATGGTTATATTCAATCACATAGTTATCAATTTGATGGCTTAGGGAATCTCACATCACGCGCATTTTCATTAGATGGTGGGCAAATTGAGATAAGCCAATTTGGCTATGACGACTTAAATCGCGTCACCACAGTTAATGGTGAGACTGAATTTGCCTATACCGCAAATGGCAACCTGACGACGAAGTCTGGTTGGACGCAGCATTATGAAGATACAAGGCCTCATGCAATTTCAAGCCGTGTGAAAGGCAGTCAGGTTGAAGCGTTTAAATATGACCAAAATGGTAATCAAATCAGCGCTAAGAGGACAAACGGTGGCAGCACTGACTATCAACGCGATGTGGTGTACTCTGCACGTAATAAGGCAACGCACATTACGGTCAATGGCGAGTTAGTTCAATTTAGTTACGATACCAATAACCGACGCTTTAAACGTGTTGAACGCAATAAAACCATTTTCTATGTGGGTGCACTTGAGATAGTCAAAGAAAGTGGCTCAGAGGCCTTATCTGCTCAAACTTACATTCGTCGAAATATTGGCAACGATGCGGTAAAAACTTACCATGAGAATGGTCAAGAGAGCATACAGTGGTTGTTTACAGACCATCAAGGCTCAGTTGTTGCTGTGGTTAACCATAGTGGTAAGCTCTTAAAGCGCTTTAGCTATGACGTATTTGGCAAGCAATCAGAAGTCTTGATGCCAAACAATGACATAGACAAACTAAATTGGGCGCTTGAAACAGGACTCTTTTGGACTGTTGCAAGTAACCAAAGAGCGTACACAGGCCACGAACCCGTTAAATTTGGTGATGATACGCGCATCATTCATATGAATGGTCGGATTTACGATGCAGATACTGGCCGGTTTATGCAAACCGATCCGTTTGTGCAAGCGCCAAGTAATTTGCAGAACTATAACCGATATAGTTATGTGCTGAATAATCCGTTGAGTTATACAGATCCGAGTGGGTATTTGTTTAAGAAGCTTACTAAATTTATCAAAAAGAACTGGCGGACAATTGTCGCAGTAGTTGCCGCATATGTAACATTTGGCGCTTCTACAGGAGCTTGGACTTTTGGTGAAGTAGCAACATTGTCGGCTGGTCAGCTTGCGGCGGGAGGTATCGCCGCGGGGGCTGTAAGTGGTGCAATATCTACAGGCTCGATTGAAGGAGCATTAACAGGCGCAGTGAGTGGAGGGCTCTTTGGTGCAATAGGTGCTGCCGGGCTCGGCGGCGTTAATACTGTTGCAGCCAGTAGCCTAGCAGGAGGTATAATGTCAGTTATGCAAGGCGGCAAGTTTGGCCATGGATTTGTGAGTGCAGGTGTGGGCGCGGCTACTGGACGTATGTTCGGCAAGGCACCAATAAACCGTATTGTTGGCTCGGCCATTGTTGGCGGTACAGTGTCAGCGATTACAGGTGGAAAGTTTGCGAATGGTGCTATGACAGCTGCTTTTGCTACGGCGTTGAGGGCAGATTGGGAATCTGGCCAAGGTTTTGAATGGGATGGAGTCTATGAAGTCGGTAGCCCAGAGTGGGACGCAAGAGAGGCAGCAATGGCAGATCTTGAACAGGAGCAAGCACAAACAGAGATCAATGGTATGTTGGATAATGGTGGGAAGGGATTATTGGCTTCCAATTGGAACTGGATTGATAATAATCTTGGTCGTTGTATATATGAGTGTGTAATTAATTATCCTGGGATTGAACTTGCGACTGCTGGCATAGTTGCTCCCTCGTTAAACCTAAAAAAGCCCTCAGAATTAAAAGCTTTGGGTCGAGGCGGAAAGTCTGTGTTTACATCAATTGACAGAAGAATGGGTAAATATGGGAATATGGAGTCAGGGGCGGTTGTAAAGAGAGGCAAGATAGGTCGAATTAAATATGTAGGTAGGAATGCGACTACTCTAATCGGTGTAGGTGCCTTTGGTGTTGGTTATACCTCTGGTGCAGTTTTAAGGTGTTCAGTGGAGTGCTCAATCGAATGATTATATTATTATTAGCTGGTGTTTTAGTGCTGTCATTTTATTTTTGGTATCGCTTCCAGAAAGTAGCCAAGTTTAAAAGTAGTCTTGAAGATTTGATAGTAAAGCAATATTTTGAATTTGAGCATTCTCCTTTACCGTATGAAAATTTAGGGTGTTCGATTAATAACCTTGATTTGTGTAATAAGTTAACGATTGAATTGTGTTCTGTGTTTGGAGTAAAGCTGAAAGATAATCGATTTGAGATAAATACACAAATGTCTGAATACTTCTGTATACGCAAGGAAAAAGTGATTGGCTTTAATCGTGAATGGGAATATTTAGGATTAGGTGAAAAAGTAGAGGTGAAAACAGAGTGTTTACCTGTAATATTTAGAGAGGTTTTAGGTGAAAAAAGATTTAGTTATTTTTGTCAAAAACTAGGTGCTAAAGATGAGTCTGAGTTTATTGATTTGATCCTTGATTTAAAAGTGAAAGAAGTATATTCGCTAGTCGAATTAGCTTTATAAAACAAATAGGGTAAGAACCAATTGGACAGGCACAAATTCTTTGCATAAATTACGTTGTTTGACTACTGTTTAAATATCCAGCTTCATTTGAGTTGAATAGATATGACAAGAGCAAAGAAAGCACTGATAGATCTGTCGTCGACGTCTTATTATTAAACCAAATAGGACAGGCACAAATTCTTTGCATAAATTACGTTGCTTAACTACTGTTTAAATATCCAGCTTTATTTGAGTTGAATAGATATGACAAGAGCAAGGAAAGCACTGATAGATCTGTCGTCGACGTCTTATTATCACTTGATAGCACGGTGTGTACGCCGTGCTTTTTTGTGCGGAGACGATAAGTATACAGGCAAAAACTTTGACCATAGACGGACATGGTTAGTCGAGAGAGCAAAACTGCTAAGTCGTGTATTTGCGATTGAAATAGCAGCATATGCCATCATGAGTAATCACTATCATTTGGTGGTTAACGTGAATAGGCAGCAAGCGCTTAGTTGGTCAGATAACGAGGTA
>NZ_JASJUT010000030.1:0-1187 GCF_030135505.1 Pseudoalteromonas obscura | reverse complement strand
TTGCTTCATATTTTTAAAGAACAATGTAACTAACCCTTGGTTAGTTACCGCAGCGTTGCTGCGAAGTGGAGCGCCATATTAACCGCTTCACTTTTAAAGTCAACTAGAAAATTTAATTTTTCTTAATTAAGCTTTCCGTTTAACTTTCCCCTTCACTTTGGTTTGCGTTTTTGTTTGCGTCCCGCCGTGTCAGTGGGTGCGCATTATAGGGAGATTTAAGATTGGCGCAAGCGTTTTTTTCGCTTTTTTCTTAATAATTTAATTCCTTTCGTTAATACCAAAGTACACAGATAAAACCCACAAGTTATACACAAAAACATGTGGATAAAACCACCTCCAGATTCCGGACATTATTTCCTCTAATATATGCCTAATGTAAAGCGCGCAGTACTGACATTATTTTTACGCAAGTAAAGTGTAAAAGGTTACCAACAGCGAACGCCGTGAGTACGCGTCTTTGCGTAAGGTGAATATTGTGCGAAATATTTATGACACAGCGCGAAGCGCTGACATTCTTTTCGCGCAAGGTGAAGTGAGCTAGTTTAACAGTTGCTAAGTCTGCCACCTTCAAAGCCTAGCTAACATTAAAAAACTAAAAAACATGGATCCTGAAACGATATATGGACTCCACCACATCTCACATACAGTGTAATGTGGTGTCGACCAAAACAAAGGAGTCCATATACGAGTTCAAGATGACATGGTGCAAAAGGTTAATGACAACGAACGCAGCGAGTACGTTCAATTTGCGCGAGTAAAGTGTAAAAGGTTAGCAACAATGAACGAAGTGAATTCTCTCTTTTTACGCAAGGTGAATATCGTGCGAAAGGCTTATGACACAGCGCGAAGCGCTGGCATTCTTTTCGTGCAAGGTGAAGTGAGCTAGTTTAGCTGTTGCTAAGGCCGCTCCCCCTTTTCGTCACCCTGAACTCGTTTCAGGGTCTAGAGTGCAAAAGATTAGCGACAACGAGCGAAGTGAGTACGCTTCTTTTGCGCAAGGTGAATATCGTGCAAAAGGCTACCGACTGCGAACGCAGTGAGTACAGTTCTTTTGCGCAAGGTGAAGTGAGCCGTTTTAACCACTGCTGAGGGACTTAAACGAAAAAAGCCCGACTCTTTCGAATCGGGCTTTCTTTTATTTGGCGCTTGGCGATGTCCTACTTTCACATGGGAAAGCCACCGCTGGC
>NZ_JASJUT010000002.1:709737-833366 GCF_030135505.1 Pseudoalteromonas obscura | reverse complement strand
AAGCAGTCTGTTGAAACCTATAATCAGAAAAGGCCACACACAGCCTTAAAGTACAAAACGCCCGATGAAATTCATCGAGCGTTTTGACATAAAAAGTGTCAACCCATACTAGGATGGGTCAAAATAATCACTAAATCGCTGTTCAAACTTGGCAACTTTTGGCGCTATCATAATACTGCAATATCCTTGGTTGGGGTTTTCATCAAAGTAGTTTTGATGATATTGCTCAGCATCATAAAATATCTCAGCTGCACTCAGTTCTGTCACAATGGGCGCTTCATAGTGTGCTTGAATTGCGCAAATGTGCGCTTGTGCGAGCGCTTGCTGTTCATCTGTGTGATAAAAAATCACACTTCTGTATTGAGTCCCGATATCATTTCCTTGCCGGTTCAATTGTGTCGGGTCATGAAGCGTAAAAAACATCTCAAGTAATGTCTCGAACGCTATCAGTTCGGCATCAAATTCCATTTGCACTACTTCCGCATGTCTGGTTGTACCTGAACAGATCTCTTTGTAGGTCGGATTAAGTGTGTCACCACCACTGTAACCTGAGGTGACTGCCGTGACGCCTTTAACTTTGCGAAAGGCGGCATCAATACACCAAAAACATCCACCACCAAACGTGGCCAAATGTAGCTTGCTCATTAATCAACTCCTTCGTTTTGCTCACGATGAGGGTATGCTTGTTGCTGTTCACCAAGTGCAATAGCGGTATGCTCTGGTGAGCGTGTGTGTTTAGCTAGTATGCTATAAGCAGTTGGTATCACAAACAAGGTAAGAATTGTAGCTAGACTAACACCAGCAAATACCACGACACCAATTACCATACGGCTTTCAGAGCCTGGGCCCGTTGCGAGAACTAGCGGAATGGCACTCATAACGGTTGTAAGAGAGGTCATGATGATGGGCCGCAATCGTTGAGTCGCTGCGGTAATAATGGCTTGTTCAAACGCGACTCCTTTATCGCGCAGCTGGTTTGCGAATTCAACAATCAAAATACCATTTTTAGCACTGAGGCCAATTAACATAACAATACCGATTTGACTGTAAATGTTTAAAGAGCTGTCACTAAAGTATAGACCTAGCATTGCGCCTATCAATCCAAGTGGTACGGTTAACATAATTACTAACGGGTGAACAAAGCTCTCGAATTGCGCGGCCAGTACCAAGAAGGTCACAGCCAAGGCCAAAATAAAGACATAGGTCATTGCCGATGCACCTTCATAGAAAAGCTGTGATTCACCTTTATAGTCGATGACACCATCAGTATGGTTTTCGTCTGCCGCGACTTGATTTAAAAAATCAAGAGCTTGTTCAAGGGTATACCCTTGTGCAAGGTTTGCAGTAATCGTGATTGCACGCATGCGGTTAAAGCGATTGAGTCTTGCCGCCGTCGCTTCTTCTTTGACTGTGATCAGGCTATCTAGTGGTACAAGCTGGCCGGTACGTGAGGAAACATAGACATTATTGATATCTGTAGGCGCACTAAAATCCGCTTTTTCTCCCTTTAGGATGACGTCATACTCTTCGCCACGATCAATGAATGTTGTAACACGTCGTTGGCCTAACATGGTTTCAAGCGTGCGGCCAATATCATTGCTTGATACACCTAAATCAGCCGCTTTTAATTTATCAATACTGATTAGAAACTGTGGGAAGGTTTCTTTGTAATCGTGATCTAATCTGACTAGCCCCGGATTGTTGCGGGCTCGTTCAAAAATGCGATCTCGCCATGCAGCTAACTCTTGATAGTCATTACCTTGCAATACAAACTCAATTGGACGGGAAGAGCCGCCACCCCCTATGCCACGGCGCATGATCGCAAATGCTCTGACGTCAGTAACTTGTTGCATTTTGCCACTGATCTCAGACATGACTTGCCAGGTTGAGCGTTTGCGCTCATCCCAATCTGGCATGCCCACGATAGCGACACCACCCCGGTTACCCCACCCAGGCACGCGAACTAAAACGCGGCTGAGCTCTTCGTTTTCCAAATAAGGCATTAAGTGCTGTTCTATTTGTGCCATATTTGCAGCGTTATTTTCATAACTCGCCCCTTCAGGGCCATTCATCATGATAAAAAAGGTGCCGCGGTCTTCTTTGGGTGTAAGTTCAGAGGGAATTTGCTTAAAGAGTCCATAGCTGGCGGCAACTGAAAGTGCTAGCACTAATATCAACCCATATCGGCTATGAATATTATTTTTTAGTACCGTTTGGTAGCCTAGCTCCAGCTTACCAAACTGTTGGTTCATCCACTGTGAAAAGCGGCCTTCTTGGCCCTGTTTGAGTACTTTTGAGCAAAGAGCGGGTGATAATGTAAGGGCAGTGATACTCGAAAATATAACCGCAGCGCTGACTGCCAGCGCGAACTCTGTAAATAGCGCACCAATACGTCCATCCATAAAGACGAGCGGTACAAAAACCGATACTAAGACTAACGTGGTTGCGATAATTGCAAAACCTACTTCTCGAGCACCGCGAAATGCGGCAAGTAACCTTGGTTCACCTTGTTCTATTCGGCGGTGAATGTTTTCCAACATTACTATGGCATCGTCCACAACTAAGCCAATAGCGAGAACCAATGCTAATAATGTTAGCAAGTTAATAGAGTAACCCATTGCCAGCAAAAACATGAAGGTTGCTACTAAGGCAACGGGCACCGTGACCGCGGGGATCAAGGTTGCGCGAATATTACCGAGGAAAATAAAAATGATCAGTACCACCAAACCCATAGCGATGGCGAGTGTTCGGTATACTTCCGATATCGATTCGCGAATAAAGATAGAGGAGTCGTAGCTGTCTTCTATCCGAGTGCCTTCAGGTAGGTTACGTTTAATAGCAATAAGTTCTTGTTTAACGTTATCAACTACCTCAAGAGTATTAGCTTTGGCTTGCTTTACAATACCAAGGCCTATCATATTGTTGCCATTGCCGCGGAATGTACTTTCTTCATCTTGCGCTTCTAAAGATACTTTGGCAACTTCGTTCAATCGGATCAGGTAGCCATTCTCACCGCGTTTGATAACAAGATTATCAAAATCGGTTTGAGAGGTATAATTACGTGCGATCCGCACGGCAAAGTCACGATCTAATGATTCAATTTCACCAGCGGGCAGTTCAACATTCTCTCTACGTAACACATTTTCTATATCGCTACTTGTCACACCTCTGGCGGCCATAGCTTTGCGATCAAGCCAAATTTTCATCGCATACCTTCGCTCTCCGCCGATTTGTACTCGGGAGACACCGTCAACAACGGCTAGACGATCTACTATATAACGTTGAGCGTAGTCTGAGAGTTGCAGTGTATCCATTGACGTACTATTGAGTACAAACCAAGCTACGGCATTTTCATCGTCGCTGGACTTAGACACTTCTGGAGGGCGAACCTGCTCGGGGAGTCGATCTAGTGCGCGAGAAACTCGTTCACGAACATCGTTAGCTGCGGCGTCAATGTCTCTATCAATATTAAACTCAATGGTGATGTTAGAGCGTCCATTGCGACTCGATGAATTAATGCTTTTGATACCTTCGATACCAGAAATACGGTTCTCAAGCACTTGAGTTATTTTGGCTTCGACTACAGCTGCTGACGCGCCCGTGTAATCTGTGCTGACATTGACTATGGGGGTTTCAATATCTGGGTATTCACGCAGAGGCAGCATGGTAAAAGCCACAATACCGAAAGTAAGCAGCAGTAAATTTATGACAATAGCAAAAACAGGGCGCTTTACGGCCGTATCAGTGATCTTCACGCTTTACCCCTTTACCGTAACTTGGCTACCGCTGCGAATTTTAGTTGTGCCTTCGGTCACAACTAACTGCCCCGACTCGATGCCTTTAACCGCAACCCAGCCGGAAAAGCGATTTAACAAGGTGATCTGTTGCTGTTTAACTTTATTGTCCTCAACAATATACACAAAATGCTTGTCTTGCCTTGGGATCAGGCTTTTTTCTGGCACCATTAAAGCGTTCACTTGTTGCAGTTGCACTGCGACGTTGAGCAACATGCCCGGACGAAGGTGATTTTCAGCGTTGTCGAAACTGGCGGTAACTTGAATACTGCGGGTGGATTCGTCAATACGTGGGTCGATGTGAGAAATGTGTCCCCAAAACAACTGTTGTTGATATGCGTCACTCACTACACTGGTCTTCATACCCAAAGTTAATTTTGCTAAGTATTTTTCTGGGAGCTGAAAATCTACTTTGATGGTGTTGATGTCGTCTAAGGTGGTCAGCGGTGTGTTGTCTTTTACGTAGCTGCCAATTGATACCAAGCGCTTTCCTAATACGCCATCAAAGGGCGCGTAAATCGTCATTTCCGAGAGCTTGAGTTTCGTGGCTTGAAGTTGAGTACTGAGCGCCTCTACTGTTGAGCGCTGTGCATCAAGCTGAGAGCGAGCGGCAGACTGTGTTTTGGCTAGCTCTGTTAAACGGGTCAGCTGTCTTTGTTGTTCTTTTAAATTGATAGTCAACTCTTTGACAGCTAAAAGCTCTTCTTTGTTGTTCAGCTGCGCTAATTTTTGTCCACGTGTTACAGATTGACCATCGCTGAATAAAATGTCGCTGATATAATCACTGTGTGAACTTGTAATGTCGACCGCTTGGTTGGCTCGAGCAGAACCAATGGCTTCAGCGGTTACTGCGCGATGTTGAGGGGTAACGGTATGAACAGAGACTTCTACAGCCCTGCTGGCACGATTTGATTGCTCACCTTGAGTTGCGGGAAAATAGAGATAGCCGCACAATGCAATTAGCATTAAAATAAGGGTAGGAAAAAGGGCTTTGCCCGACTGATTTGCACGCATAATTTAATCTCACTATTTGTAGATGATTAGTGTACAAAAATTCTTGAGGGAGAAAATTGCGGATATCTTGTATATTTGTGTATTAAACGAAAATATAACAAGACACCTTACTGTGTACCCAAAAGGTTACGAAAATGCGTAAAGTAAAACCCTGTAAAAAATGTCTGCAATTACGAAAACTATTCGTGTGGTTGATTGCAATGCTGATATTTTATTGGTGGTTCTACTATGCATAAAGTATCACTGCGAGCGACAGCCAATCGTCACAGTATCGAGTTTATGCTCGCGGGTGGTATCTGCCTTGTTATTATTATTGTGTTTGTTGCGCTGCGAGCTACGCCACCTACGATATTAGAGTTGGCGTTTGCAGCAGCTGCTATTTGCTCGATATTACTGGGCTTTTTAAAAAGTCAGCAGCCTTTTTACAGTATTGAAATGAGCGCCATTACACTCAATTATGTCCATAAATATGGCGTTATGCATGTTTCTCATAAGAATTTTCACTCCAGCGGTGTCCCTTTTGTAACACAAGGAGTTGAAAACCTTGAGTTAAATGCTGTAGGTATTAAACTAAACAATATTGATGAGTTTTTGATAGAGCTGACCCCCCGTTTGGCTGGGAAGCTATTAATAGAACAGCGGCATATTTTTTTACAAGCTGTTAAAATACATTGCGTAAATGGCAATTGTCCATCAGAATGGCTGATAGAAGAAACCTGCTATGAATCGCCGGATGGGCGCTCATATACAGGCCTGATGGCCATGTTTGCAAATAGGATGCAAAATCTTAAAACGATTACTGGGTACGATCTCATCTTACCTGCGAATGTTTTAGACAGGGATATATGGCAATTTGCTAATATTTTAAACCACTGGAAGTTAACACCAGAAAAGGTGGTCAAAGATTTGCATGAGCAAATTGCCACCGCTAGATGAAGTAACAGGATATATACATGAGCTTCGATAGAGCCTTTATTAAAAGTGGTCGTAATACCATTATCCATAAAGATAAAAAGCTCGATTTAGTGATCGTGAATGCGGAAAGCCACCCAAAGATTAAGGTAACAGCCACGGGCTTAGTGCCGTTTAAAGAAGAGTTACCGAGAAATCGCCGGGAAGCTAAAGAGCGCTATTTAGAGGTGGTGCAAATTTCAAGTGCAGACGTATTCAGCGAAGTTAAGCGACTGCTTTTTATTCAGTCATTAGACGGTCGTGAATATAAAGTAGATTACAGTAAGGTTGGCACTAAGTTATTTGTTCGTATCCATCAAGATAGCTACCTCTAACATGACACGGAGGTAGTCAGTTAGGAGTTGTAATGCTAAAAAAATCGCTTGTCGTCATGGCCATCTCAACGGTGTTGAGTGGCTGTGGAGGTTCAGGTGGCTCAAATGAAGAAGTTGTCAGAGCCAGTGTCAATGCAGGACAAGATGTCACTGTCATCGAAAAGAACGAATTTACGCTTAAAGCAGCAGCTTCACCCACTGGAGGAACATTTAACTGGCAGGTCACATCAGGCCCGTCTTTTGATGGTTTTCCACAAACTGGGGAAGAGCTGACTGTCACTGCACCAGATGTAAAAGGCAACAGCCTTGCTGTGCTGAAAGTTGACTACCTTGCGCCAAATGGCGAGTTGGTGAGCGATACGCTGAATGTCAATATTACATCTAATAACCAGTTGCCTGTTGCGGTTGTAAAGCAAACTGCGCCGGAAGAGTCGTCAAAATATCAAGATACAATAGTTTTGTCGGCATCTGAGTCGAGTGACCCCGATGAAAACGGACAGGTGGTAGGGTATAAATGGCAATTGATCTCAGGGCCAAGCAACATATCTGTGGAAGATACGGGCAAGGTCACTTTAAGTTTTGTACACCCTTTATTAGCTGAAACACAAACTGCGGTTTGGCGCTTAACAGTCACTGATGATGAGGGTGGCAGTACAACAACGGATATCAGTGTTGCTCTGGCTAAAAATGATGAGGTTGTGCTAGCCGAAGCCGGTGAAGATCAACAGGTACTTGAGTTTGATACAGTCACGTTAGACGCAACCAAAAGTGTCACGGTTGACGGGCAATATACGTGTAACTGGCAGCAATCCAGCACTGGCAGCGCTATCACTCTTGCCAATAACACCGAATGCAAAACGACTTTTCAAGCCCCTGATAAAGAACAAAATACCTTTGCTACCTTTAAAGTGACGGTGACAGACTCCGCTAATCGCAGTGGTGATGATGAAGTTCGGATTGATATATTGCCTAAACCACTCAGTAACCTGAATGACAGTGGTTCGAGCACCTGCTACAACAATTCTACAGCCATTTCGTGTGGCGACAGTTCATTTCCAAGGCAGGATGCTGAGTTAGGTAGAGATAGCGTTGCACAAGTGATCTCTAAAGAGGGATCTGGCAATCTAGCCTTTGACTTTACTAAACTGGATGCAGACGGCAAAGAGCTGCAAGATGATGCGCCGACATTTAGCTGTGTGCGGGATAACATCACAGGGCTAGTTTGGGAAGTGAAAGATCAAACTGCGACGTCAATTCGCTATGCGCAAAACCATTATACGTGGACATTTAATACAAATGTAGCGGGTGGTATTCAAGCGTTTATCAATAGTGTCAATGGGCTGGCTGGTGGTTATTGTGGCGGTAATACTTGGCGCTTACCAAGTTATACCGAGCTGATGAGCATCGTCGATTTTGGTCGAAACAGCGTCCATGTATTAGATCCCGCATTTTTCCCCAACATGCCAGATGAAGCAATACAGGGACATTTATATTACTGGACAAATCAAACGGCGGTTGGGGGAACCGATGGATTGGATGCTAACCTTACCAGAGCTTATGTAATTGATATGATTACAGGAAATGACGTGCCTAGAGCAAAAGCACAAACCGCATATGTAAGACTTGTACGAGGAAATGCAAATGCAAATTAAACTCTTAATAGCCACTTTCCTATTTAGCTCTGTAGCATTTGCTCAGCAATGTGCCTCGGATACATCTGTCCCACTGTCTACGCCTGACGAGCGATTTATCGTAAATGAAGATGGTACAGTGTGTGACACCAAGACGGATATTATGTGGCAACGTTGTACTTTTGGCTTTGTATTTAACGCAGAAACAGGGAGTTGTGATAATAAGGAGCAGCAGCTTAATTGGCAGCAGGCTTTAACAGCAGCAAATAATAGCCGCTTAGGAGGTCATGATGACTGGCAGGTACCAAATGTTAAAGAGCTGGCAACTATTGTGGAGCGCAGCTGTGAAGACCCAGCGATTAACGCTACTGTCTTTTTAGGTAATCACAGTGGTAACTATTGGACCAGTACGACTTACGCAAAAGATATATCACGGGCTTGGACATACCAATTTGCCGATGGATTGAATGATAGATCAAGTAGTAAAACTTCAGACGCGTTTGTGCGATTAATGCGATATACATTTTGCCCGCAATCAGAAAAATAAGTTTGGTTAAAAATTAAAATTTGCTACCCTCATGCTATTACGTATGGGGGTAGTATGAAGTTGTCTATATCTAGCACTAAGTCTGTTTTGTTCTCGTTGTTGTTTGGGGCTTCGAGTATTGCGTATGCTGATGATAAATGTGACGTAGAGTTAGGGCATGGTTTAATTATCACTGATTCGGTGATCCGCATTTTAGACAATGGCCAAACACGTGTTCAAATCAACAATGACAACCAGCTTCTCGTCCGTGGGCTTTGGGTGCAGCTCAATGCGCAGGAAACTCAAGTATTACAAGAGTATGCAAAGGGGATCCGGGATACTGTACCCGAGCTAGTTAACCTTGCTACCGATGGGGTAAACCTTGGCCTGAGCGCCATTGAGCAAGTGGTCGAGGGGATGTCAGATAGCAACCCTGAGGTACTAAAAACACAACTTCAATACGTTGAACGTGCGTTGATGGACAAATTCAAGCGCGGAGAAGACTTCTATTATATTGCTCCTCAATCACTCTCCAAAATTGACGACTTCTTTACCAAGGAGATCAGCGGAAAAATTCACTCCGCAGTGCATGGCTCACTAGGCGCTATTTTGGTATCAGTGGGTGATGCGTTCAAATCTCGAGAAGGTAATATTGAAAGTCGATTCTCGGATATGGGACAGCGCATGGAGATCATCTCTAAAGAAATTGACAAATCTTTACAGCAAAAAGCCGCCCAGCTTGAAGTTAAGGCCAATGAATACTGCGAGTGCCTCAATACACTGGACGAAACAGAAAAGCGCTTACAGGTCATTGTGCCAAGTTTAGCCGCATTTGATTTGGTCCAGATCCGCTCTTAAAGTGTAAATCCATAAATGCGTTTGGCATTGTCAAAGCTTAGCGCTTGCCAAAGCGTCGGATCAATTTGTTGTACCAGTTCGTAATAGTGCGCCCACTGCCTTTGATAGTCATGCTCGATTAAGCACACCGGGTGATTTGATGCAAGCATCACGCGTGTCGGTCCAAACTGCGTTAACAAAACGTCGAGTTGTTGTTGTGGGTTCATTGGTGCATCAAGCAGCTCTTGACCTGAAAATTTAATAAAGCAGTTGTTCAGCTTTGCGAGCTTTTCAATATTGTCCTGCCAATTGTCACGGCAAGTCATAAATCCGGCGTGGTTGATGACTAAACGGCTATTTTTATGCGTTTGATGTATCTCGAACAAGTGTTCACTGACCGCACTATTATGAACTTCAAATTGTGCTTCGAAGTGCAAACCTAACTCGCTTAAATGCTGTATGTTTCGGATCACATTAGGAGACAGTAGGCGCTCGGCATCCTCTCCCTCTGTAATATCTCGTATTGCCGCCAAACTGGGATGGTGTAGTTTTTTAAGCGCCGCGTTAAACAGCTCTGGAGGGTTATCTATTTTAGCGTAAGCGACCGCTTTATAGGGTAATGGTGGAACGACACTTTCCAGCCATTGGAGCTCGTTAATCGGATTGCTATTATCGAACCCAGCTTCAACATGAACACATGCTGCCACTGAAACCGAAGACATATCCTGCAGGTCCGATGGTAAGTGATTTTGTTTTATCTGTTCAATATTATTCCAAGCAGGTGGATTGTGCTTGAGCCATTGGTATTGGCCTTTTTCAAGGTCAAAAAAATGCAAATGTGGGTCGATAATCTTCATTAGCGTGCCGTATAACCGCCATCTATGGTTTGTAAGCTGCCAGTAATGAAGGCAGCATCGTCACTCAGTAAAAATGCAACCAGAGCGGCAATTTCCTGTGGTTGACCGAGTCGTCCTAAAGGTTGTAGTGCCGCCTCTTCCGCGATAATCTCGGCCTTATCAGCACCACTTTTAGCACAATACTTATCAATGGCATTGTGAAAAAGAGGCGTTTCTATGGTGCCTGGGCAAACAGCATTTGCGCGAATATTATACTGCGCGTAATCTAATGCCGTTGTTTTAGCCATAGAAGCCAGCGCGTGCTTAGTTAAGTTGTATGCAAATGAATTTGGCTTGCCAACATGTGCTTGATCTGAAGAAATCAACACTATTTTGCCACTGTGTTGTGTTTTCATACTCGGTAATACAGCTTGTACCGCCGCATATGCGCCTTTTACGTTAAGTGCAAAAAGTGCATCCAGTGTTGCTTCGTCAGTTTGTTCTATGGTGGCACTGAGGTGTTTACCTGCATTTGAAACGAGCGCATCAATGTGGCCTGTTTCGGCGGCAATTTCAGCAATTGTCTGTTTAACTTGCTCAACTTGACTGACGTCACAGTGACGAAATTCACCTGTTTCGCTGTGGGCAATGTCGAGGTTAAACACTCGGTAGTTTTGGCTTTGCAGCTTCTCAACAATGGCTTTACCAATGCCGAAGCTGCCACCAGTGATGATGGCAACAGGTTGCATATATTTTCCTTAGTGATCGTGTCCGCAGCCGCCCGCACCATGAACGTGGCCGTGGGAAAGTTCTTCGGCTGTTGCAGCTCTAACATTCACAACTTCTACATCAAATGTCAAAGTTTTACCTGCGAATGGGTGGTTCAGATCGCAATCAGCATTAAAACGACCGACTTTTACGATAGTTACTTGGTGTCTGCCCTGATTCGAGTCGACAATGGCTGTCATGCCAGGTTTCCAAACTTTACTGTTGCCAAGACCTTGCAAATGCTTGATTGGAATTCGCTGTACTAGACCTTCTTGATATTCGCCGTAGCTGTCTTTAGGCTCAAGAGTCACAGTGAACTTGTCACCAGCTGTTTTACCTTCTAACGCTTGTTCTAAGCCTGGTAACATGCCTTCTTGGCCGTGCAGGTAGCTCAGTGGTTCTCCACTCGTGCTTGACTCAATTTGCTCAGTGCCTTCTGTCAGCGTGTAGTGAAACTCTACCGCGGTATCTTTTGCTATTTGCATATGTGCTCTTTATATCTCTTTGATGTGAGCCCGTATTCTACGCTAGCCCCTAGTCAGGGGGCAAGTTAGGTTGGTTTGTCTTAGGCACTTCTTTGAGCTGTAGAGCACCTTCCAAGACGTCTAAATAACTCGGTTCGTTGGTGTGCGCCTTTGGTTGTGGATTGGCTTGACTTGGTAGATGTAATATCAGCACTTTGCCTGGAGATAAAATACTAGCAGCTTGCAAGTTATTCCAATCAAGTAAGTCTTTTAATGGCACTTGATAATGCTGGCTTAAATCCCACAGTGAGTCGCCGGAAACAATTGTATGATGATGTTCAATGGTGGGCTTTTTAGGTATGGCTTGCTGTTCTAAGTACGGGCTTATTTGGTAGTCAACAGTCAGAGAACGGTTTAAGTTTGCCCGGTTAATCAACAGTGTTTCGCCAACTCGAATGAGGTTACTTTGTTTATTATTTAGCTGCTTTATTTTTTTTACCGAGGTGCCGAACTGGCGTGCAATACCATAGAGTGTGTCGTTTAATTTCACACTGTAGCTGCGACTAAACTGCTCACGATAAAACGGGCTTTGCATCAGCGCTTTTTCTGAGAGTGGAACGAGTATTTTATGGGGGCCTTGCTCTGGGCTTTGGTGTCGCAAAAAGCCGGTATTCAGGTCGTGAAGCTTTTGTTTATCAATGTCGAGTAACTGCGCGAGTACACCAAAATTAAAGGCTTGGCCAACATCCAACATTGTTGTACTAGGTGTGTTATTTAAATTTGGGCGCTTGAACCCTGTTTGGGGGTGCTTGAGCAAATAACTCAGTGCCAGCAGCTTTGGAATATAATCAGCTGTTTCTTTGGGCAGTTTTAGGTGCCAATAATGCGTACTTTTACCAGCTGCTCGATTGCGCTTTATCGCCGCTTTTACACGTCCTTCACCAGTATTGTAAGCAGCAATGGCATGTAGCCAATTACCTTTAAAGGTTTTATGCAGATACTGTAGGTAAGATAATGCTGCATCTGTGGATGCCAGTACGTCGCGGCGTCCATCGTACCAATCATTACTTTGCAAACCAAAATGGTAGGCAGTAGCATCAACTAATTGCCAAACGCCAACAGCGCTTTGCTGTGATACTGCAAGAGGGCGGAAATCACTTTCAACAAAAGGTAAAAGAGCGAGATCAAGCGGTAAGTTGCGCTGCTCTATTTTTTTTACGATATGGTATAGATAAGGTGAAGCTCGGCGATTCACCGTTAGTAAATACTCAGGTTGAGAGAGGTACCATTCTACTCTGGTTTTAAGGCGTGGGTGTGGAGTCTGCTCAAAGCTGAGATTTTGCGCGATGTGCTGCCAAATATCAGGCGCTTTATACGGTTTTGGTGGTTCAGGCTCCGGTTCAACAGTATTTTCAATAGCTTCAGGTACAGACTTAAATGTTTTTTGCGTCAATAAATCTTTCAGCACATCTTGATGGGATGCACTTTGGGTAGGTGTTTGCTTGCATCCTATTACGCTCATTAAAGTGACGCAAAAACAAAATATTACACATAGATTTTTATACTTCATAAAAGTAACGCACAAGAAACCACAATGGGTATTCGATAGTTGAAGTAGCATAGCTCATGATCAGTACTATACCTGTTGATGGTTATTTGTTCAAAAACTAGCGTGTTATTTTTGTTTCAGTGCCTGTTTAAAATATGCATCAAACTGTTCTGAGGAGACGTTATGCTTTAGATAAACTTGGCGTAACTCATTGAGTTGTTGTGGGGTATGAGCCGAGTTAAGTAGCTCTAAAAAAGCAATCGGTAGATGAAGTTGTGACTTTTTATAGGGTTTGCCAAAACTGGGTAATATCCAGTTGAACGAATCGGATTGTTCAATTGAACGCAGTGTGTTGTACCATGCTAGGGTGTTCGACTGTGCAACGTAGGGTAAGGGGTTGACAGTATGCCCTCCGTAAAGGGCCCCATTTTTTGGAGCCTGGATGTATAACCCGCGGCCTTTGTATCCATGCAAAGGTTTTGCGTGCAGTGCAAAGTTTCCTAGTTCTAAATGGAGTGGTTTGTCAATTTCTGTAATTTTAGGGGACTTTAGTGTGCGCCAGCGCACCAATCTCTGTTTGGCTTGTTGTAATTTTGCATGCCAATCGAGTTGTGCAGACTCAGGTGCAGAAGTAATGCGTTTCTCACTCAGTTTTAAACTTTGTTCAAACCCCTGTAATTTTTGTGCAATTTCTTGTTTTAGAGCACTATTGAGTTGGGTGTTTTCATGTGTGTACTTGGCTGTATAAATAACCGCTTCGGGAAACGCGCCTTGCAGTAACATCACACCAGACAATTGCTTTAGGTCTAAATTGGTGGCAAGTACGTAACAAAGTGGCACCGTGAGCTTCGAGCGAATTTGCGCAACAAGCAACTCAATCGCAACGAAGTCCCCATGACTGTCGACTAACGCAGCACATTTGTCTCCTTGGATAAGTGCTTGATTGGGCAGTAAATAACTGGCTTGTTTAGCCGGTTCAATTAAGGTGGTATGTTTGTCTATTTGATGCCATGTGGCAGCGAGTGATTGGATAGGAAGGAGCAGCAGAATAAAGAGGCCAACGCCGATTCTTGATGGCATGTTACTTAGCCCCTAAATGGGCGCCTAATCGCTCAACTAGCTGGTTGCTTTTTGTTCTCGCCGATTGTTGCTCTTGTTCCAGTGCCTGAAAATCGTGACATAGGTGCAGAGCAGCCATTAGTAGGGCGTTTTGATCTGTGCGAACTGTATCTTTGCGTTTCATTTCATCGACACGT
Source organism: Pseudoalteromonas obscura (assembly GCF_030135505.1). Lineage (NCBI taxonomy): Bacteria > Pseudomonadati > Pseudomonadota > Gammaproteobacteria > Alteromonadales > Pseudoalteromonadaceae > Pseudoalteromonas > Pseudoalteromonas obscura. The sequence continues at coordinate 819,405 of NZ_JASJUT010000002.1, read as the reverse complement.
GAATTGAGCAGCTCAACAGCATCGACAAGCGCTTGCTCTTGACCTTCAGGACACGAAAACTGGTGACTTTTACCAAGTAAGGTAACAGCCACCTGGCTTACTTTATCTGTCATTAGCTCGCCTGATGAGCACTCTGAAGTTTATCAAGTAGGCTGCTGAGTGTTGTGCTGGTTTCTTTTTGCTTTTCTTCGCGTTCAAGTAACTCTAGCTGCAACGTCTCATTTTCATCAACTAATTTGCTGTTTTGCTCTTTCAATTGATTGATTTGCTGCTCTAGTTGCTCATTTTTGCCAATAAGCTGATCTACCAGTTGTTCGAGTTGTGGAAGAATATCGTTCATTTTAAATGCGCTCTTATCACTGTGTTTTGTCATGCAAATGTAAAGCAAAGTGGGCTTTATTACCAGTATTTGCGTAGCTTTATACTGATTTTTGCGCCGTTTTGAGAGATAATTCCGATAACTTCGTATTTTGTTCATTTGTTATTCATTAAAGTGGTCAGATTTCGGCCGCACGGATTTGAGACGAATTTTCAAAAAACCACTTATAGTCAGTGAATAAGGCATATTATGCTCAGTTATAGACACTCTTTTCATGCTGGTAATCCGGCAGACGTAATCAAGCACTTAGTATTGGCTGAAGTGCTTTCATACATGACACGCAAAGATAAGCCATTTGACTATATAGACACACATTCTGGGGCTGGGTTATTTGAGTTGGCTTCCAGTGATGCACAAAAGACCCAGGAGTTTGAAGATGGGATAGGACGCCTTATGCACTATGCAGGTAGTAACGAGGCAATTATTCGCTACTTAGATATGGTAAAAGGCTTTAACGAGAGCGCCTTAGCCTACTATCCTGGCTCGCCAAAAGTGGCCGAACAATACCTACGCAAACAAGACAAAGGCTGGTTCTTTGAATTGCACCCGCAAGATTTGCCGATATTGCAAAAAAACACGGCACATAAACGTTCATTGCGTGTAAAGGGGGAAGATGGTTTCAAAGGTCTCCTCGGTCTGGTTCCTCCAATGTCTCGCCGTGCTGTAGTGTTGATGGATCCGCCTTACGAAATAAAAACAGACTACCAAAAAGCGGTTAAAACGATTTTAAAAGCGCATAAAAGCTTCACCTCGGGTACATACATGATTTGGTATCCAGTTGTTGACCGAGCTCGTATTGATCAAATGGAAGCTGAACTGATAGCCTCTGGCGTGAAAAATATCCAATTATTTGAATTGGCTACTTCGGCAGATACTGAGGAGCGAGGTATGACGGCATCAGGCATGATAGTTATTAATCCTCCCTATGTGCTTAAAGAAACTATGGATAGTGTACTGCCCGAATTGGTTAAAGAGTTAGCTGCTGATGAAGGGGCATTTCGCAGTATTGAACTGGTTGGTGAGTAACCCCAGCTGTTTGGTCTCCTGATCTTAACCAAGATCAGGTTGGATTTTATTTGCTCCGCTGGCGAACTTTTCATATGCTGAAGCTATGGATGCCAGAAATGCGTGCAAGAGTGAAGGATGTTAATGAGTAGTGAAACTGCCAAGGTAAAAAAAAATGCCGTTCAGTATATCGCTCGCCAAGCTATCTTGAATGGCGAGTTACAGGTACATGCCTACGAGCTGCTATATAGGGACTCCCACAATAATGTGTTTCCCAGTGGCATCAGTGATGGGTTAGCGACGGGTCGGCTTTTTTTTAATTCACTGCTGTTTATTGGTTTAGACAGACTCGCCGCAGGCGCGCTGGCGTTTGTTAACTTCTCTGACGAAACCTTGATCCAAGAACTTCCTAAGCTATTGAGTCCACAAGGCTTAGTGGTTGAGATTGTTGAACGTTCCCAAGATATCGATAGTTTGACTTCTACAGTTACGAAACTCCAAAAAGTAGGTTATCGTTTTGCGCTTGACGATTATGATGGCGATCCTCGTTGGCAACCGCTGTTGGAATTGGTCGATTTTGTGAAGATTGAAGTCGAGCTGCCTATCATCAAAACAACCATGATGGTTAAAAAGCTAAAGCGTCAATATCCGCACTTGCAAGTGATTGTTGAGCGAATTGAAACACAAGAGCAATTTAACTTCATTCGCAGTGCGGGGGCCGACTATTTTCAAGGTTTTTTCTTCGCCAAACCTGAAATGCTTAATCACGGCAATGTTGAACCCTCTAAACTCGCGGTCTTTGATTTATTACGTTGCACTGCGAAAAAGTCGCTCTGCTTTAAAGAAGTGCAAGATCGCGTATCGAAAGATTTGAGTTTGACTGCACGTGTATTACGCCTTGCAAATGCCAAAGCGGGTGAAGATCGTATTGAGATCCGCTCGATATCTCAAGCCGTCATTTATCTTGGTGAAGATGCAATACGTCAGTTTGTGAAAGTACTTGCTTTGAGTGAGCTTGGTGCTGATAAGCCGACAGAGCTAACTAAGTTAGGCTTAAATCGGGCTAAGTTTTTAGAGTTATTTTTGGCCCCTGGTGGCGAAGAAATGGCTGAGCAGGGCTACCTTATAGGTTTGATGTCTGTATTGGATGCCATATTAGATGTAGAGTTGTCCGTTGTGGTGGACGAGTTTTCGCTCGATCCAGACTTAAGCAGTGCACTGCTAAGTTATAAAGGGTTAATTGGTGGTGCACTTCGGCTTGCAATTGAGGTAGAGCGCAATAATCTGACTGAAGCGGAATTGATTTTGAACGCCATTCGCCCAGCCACCGATGTACAAGTGCTATTTGACTTGATCCTTAAGAGCCGTGCGTATGGCGATGAAATGTTCGCTGTGGCGCGAGATGATTTGGACCCGCACGAAAACTAATGCGCTGTGAACCTACCGCGCTTTTTTGTCATTTGGCACAGTATGTGTTGATACAAAGCGACAGTGGTAAGCTTTTCCAATATATCTGTTCTTGTTCAAGATCTGCTGCAAACAAACTATGTTGTTCAAACCAACTTTGATCAAATGACAATTCTACAGTGCTATTGGTAACTGAAAGCGTGTAGTCAGGCACTTGGCTTTTTTGGCGCTTTTGATGAAAGAGGATAGCCAGTCGTAATAAGGTGAGCAGTTTGGCAAACTGGCCTTGCGACTCCAACTCAACGAGTGTATTGAGTTCCGAGGGTTTGATTTTTTTTCGATGGAATCGAATGAGTGCACCGAGCAGCTGTTGCTGTTCTTGCGTAAAGCCTGGCAGTTGGCTATTGCTCACAACATAAGCACTGTGTTTATGAATACCCGAAGAGTTTATCGCAATGCCAACTTCATGTAGTTGTACTGCCCAGCGCAACACTTCAAGGTCTAAACTCTCTAATTGCCAGTGTACTCTAGCGGCTTTGAATAGACGTGTGATGGTGTGGCAAATATTCTGTGCATGCAAGGTATCAACTGCATACTGCTCAGCAAAAGAGGTAATAGTTCGAGTGCGAATATCGAATTCTGCATTTTGGGCCAACTCGTGCAGCAACCCTTCACGCAAAGCATAATCACAGTAAACCATCTGTTCAATATTCAGCTGGTTAAATGCACCGATCAGCACTGCAAGCCCCCCTGCAATACTCGACTTGCGCTCTTCAGGTAACGCTTTTAGATTAATGTTAGCAAGTGACTGAGCTTGAACAAAGTAAGCTCGGATCAACTCTAAAGACGCCAAAGTTAACGTTTTATTGGTAAATAATTCTTCATTAATAGCAGCGAGTGTTTTTATCGTACCTGAGGTACCTAAACACGTTTGCCAGCCAGCCTTGGAGTAACTGGCTGTGATGGCCTCAATATTTTGTTCGGCATGGATGATGGCCTTTTTAAAGCGTTTCTCTGACAGCTTTCCATCTTCGAAAAAAAGTTTACTCATGGTCACGCAGCCAATGTTACGGCTGGTCAGTAATTTATGATGCTGATGTTTGCCAATGATGATTTCTGTGCTGCCACCACCAATATCGATCACTAAGCGGTTGTTTTCGTCATGGATGTAGTTGGCAACACCTTGGTAAATAAGCCTTGCCTCTTCTTGACCAGAAATGACGTTGATTTTGTATGGAAAAACGGATTTTGCTTGTTTGAGGAAGGTGCGAAGATTGCTGCAATTTCTCAGTGTATAGGTGGCCGCAACTTCAACATTTTGTTTCTCAAACCCTTTTAGAGTTGCTGCGAATTGTGCTAATACATGCATTGCTCGCTCGATAGCTGCATCGTCGAGGTCGAAATTTTGATTGAGGCCAGCAGCCAAATACACCCGCTGTTTCTCTTTATGGAGAATTTGCAACCGACCGTCCACCTCCCTTGCTACCACTAAATGAAAACTGTTTGAGCCCAAATCAATGGCTGCAAAAGAGGGGTATGTTGTCATGTTAAATCCTACTGCTTTCCCATTTTTTAATGTGATCGTATATGGCGATCTGTGAGCGAATTTTTTTCTTATTACCACGATTTACATAATTATTTTTTTGTTCACCGTCTATCAAGCGCGCCTTAACGCGATCTCGAAATTGTAGTTCTAATGTATCAATGATCAACTGTTTTAATGCGTCGTCATAAATAGGCACGCCAACTTCAACACGGTGATCTAGATTACGTGTCATCCAATCCGCGGAAGAAATATAAACCTGAGGATCGCCATTATTTTCAAATACCATGACTCTTGGGTGCTCTAAAAAACGATCGACAATGCTGATCACGCGAATATTGTCACTAAAGCCTACAATGCCTGGAACTAAAGCACACATACCACGAATGATCATGCGAATCTTTACACCTTCCATTGCGGCGCTGTAGAGCTTTTCTATCAGCTCTTTATCTACTAAGTTATTGACTTTAACAGTAATACGAGCTGTATTTCCAGCGCGCGCATTTGCTACTTCTTGCTCTATAAGCGAATAAATTTTTTCTCTAGCATTGAGCGGAGAAATCATTAAATGCTTGAAACTGAAAGGGCGATAGCTGGTTTCAATGAATTTAAATACATCGTCACACTCATTACAGATTTCCGGGTGCTTTGTGAACAAGCTAAAATCAGTGTAAATTCGTGCGGTTTTTTCGTGGAAATTACCAGTCCCAATATGAGCATATTTAACGATTTGGCCTTTCTCTTTTCTGTGGATCACACAAAGTTTACTGTGTACTTTCAGTGCAGGTAGACCAACCATGACTTTGATGCCATATTCACTGAGCATTTTAGCCCACTCAATGTTGTTCTGTTCGTCAAAACGTGCTTTTAATTCGACCATCACGGTGACTTTCTTACCATTTTTAGCTGCATTGATAAGTGAAGCTATGAGTTGTGAACGGCTTGCAACACGGTAAATATTGATTTTTATCTGTGTGACTTTTGGATCAAATGCCGCTTGGCGCACATATTCCAGCATGTGATTAAAGGTATGGTATGGATAGTAAAGTAATACATCTTGTTCAGAAATCGCTTTAAATGCACTGTCATGTTTGTCAAACGCGCTGCTTTTTAGGGGGGGTAAAGGTTTATTTTCTAAATAGCCTCTACCAACATTAGGAAAAGCGATAAAGTCTCTAAAGTTACGATAGCTGCCACCAGGGATCAACGCATCTTGCTGTGTCACGCCCAAACGTTTTTTCATCACCTTCATGATGCTATCAGGCATGGCTTCATCATAAGTCAACCTAACCGGCTCTGCATATAAACGCTGTTTGAGGCCTTTGGACATTTTGTCTAACAGACCTTCTTCTAGCTCATCATCGAGGTTGTACTCAGCATCACGGGTCAGTTTGATTTCATAGCCTTCTATATGCTCAAAGGATAAGAAGTTACTAAACACTTCACGCAGATGATATCTAACCACATCGTCAAGTAGCATCAGGGTTTTTTGCCGACGTGTTTTTTCTGGTGGCAAAATAACAAAACGATCGAGGCGATCGGTTGGCAGCTCTAATAGGGCGTGATGATGTTTGTCATTGTCGTTACGCATTTCTACAAACAGATAGGTCATCGTATCGTTGATAAGATCTGAATAGTCTTTATTTTCGGTCAGCAAGATTGGCGATAGATGCTGTAAAACCTGATCGTTAAAGTAGTCGCGTAGCCAAACCTTATGAAAATCCGAAAGCGCTTCGGGCTGTTTTACATGGATATTGTGCGCATTCAAATCCGTGAAAATTTGCTTGTGGATATGATTAAACTTTTTTCCTAAAGACAGTACTTTTTTTTGTATTTGATTTAAAAGAGCTTCGTTTTCTTCAAAATTAGCATCGGGTAAATTGCTCAAAAGTATGCGGCGTTTTACATCAGCGACACGGACACGAAAAAATTCGTCAAGGTTATTAGAAAAAATACCTAAAAAGCGAATACGCTCAATAATCGGGTTATTTTTATCTTTGGCTTCTTGTAAGACTCGTTCATTAAATGACAGCCAACTAAGCTCTTTGGCAAAAAAGCTGATTGCTTTAGGGTCGCTAGATAGTGCGTGCATTTTACATTCCGTAGTAACGATAGCTTATTCTAGAGTATGTCCAGAATGTGACACTTATATGACATTGGGTACAAGCTATGCAGAAAAGAGATATATGGCAGTGGTAAACCTTCCTGCCATATAAAGTTTAGAATGTAATTGAAATATTGGGTTATTTAGAATCAAAGATTAGTCAGGTTCAACATCAACTATCAGGTCGCTGGTGATAGCTTCCAGGGCGTCCACAACATGTTCTTTATCCATTCCTGGCGGTAAACTTACTGTGGCAAATGCACTAAATATGGGCAAACCCCAGTTGGGTGCACTTTGTTGCCTTGAATTCAAGTGCGTGATATTGGCGCCTTTGTGGCGGATCACACTCGAAAGCTCTTGGATTATTCCCGGGCGATCATTACCTGTGATCACCAAGTTTAGTTTTTCAATTTGAGATTCTGGCTGGCTATGTTCGCCATGCTCTATACGGACTTCAAGCTCTGGTAATGCGTGAAGAGCGTCTTGCAAGGTTTGCAAATGTTCTTCTGCAACTTCAACGAGTATAATACCTGCAAATTGTCCAGCTAAGTGGCTTAAATTACTGGTTGCCCAGTTACCATGATGCTGAAAAATTGTGGCAGATATTTCTTCAACGAGACCAGGCCGGTCCTTACCTATAAGTGTTAATACTAACTGCTTCATATCACATGTCTCTTATTATTAAATGCCTTTTGGCGGTGGTGGAAAAGCGATCTATCGCCTGTTAAGCCTAGTAAATGTGGCAGATTTTTCCAATAAGATGACATTCGCTTTGTAAACAAATGCAAATGAAAATACAGTGCATTCAAAGTAGGATTTGCGCAGGCGTAATAAAAGTTAAAAAAAGGCACAAAATCATCATGGCTGATGTAACATAACTGTCATCTTGATGAAATATAATGCGCCGCAACTTGATAATAAAAAGGTGTTTTGATGACTTCCAATCCGCAAAAACCGTCCTTCAAAACGGATAGAAGCCGTCTCTTTAAAGACCGCTTTGCCCAATTTGGCATTACCTCGGGTGGGGTGATGGTATTGGTTGCTTTGCTATTGATCTTCTTCTACTTACTTTATGTTGTACAGCCGATTTTTGAATCTGCAAGTGTGACTAAGCGTACCGAATTAGCCCTACAGAGTGAAAAAGCTTACCTGGGCCTTGGCATGGAGGAGCAAACTGAAATAGCTTATCTACTAGATAGTGCTGGCCAAGTCGACTTCTATCAGATCAAAGGTGACAAAACCGGTGAGCAACTTAGCTCATTAGCCGTTGAGCTAGATGGTCAAGTTAGTAGCTTTGCTCAAAGTGCACCTTTTCTAGGCATTTATGCATACGGCTTGGATAATGGTCAAGTTCAACTGGTTAAGCCAAGTTTTTTAATCTCTTTCCCTGGCAACCAGCGTGTGATGAAGCCGCGACTGAGCTATCCCTTAGATGGCGTGCAGCTAGTCGTTGATGAGCAAGGGCAAGCCATTAAGCAGTTTGCATTTAGCCACTATGAAGATAAAACCGCTGTCATCGCACAAATGGCGGATAAGCGTGTTATTTTTGCATCTTTCAGCGCTGAAGAAAATATGTTCTCTGGCGAGATAGAATGGGCAGTTGAGCGCAGTTTACTGCCGATTGAAGGGCGTGTAGATGAGATATTGATTTCACCAGATACGACACGTGTATTTATACGCTCCGCAAATCAAATTTATGTATTTGACACACGTTTTGCCGACGAAGTAGAGCAAATTCAATTGTTGGCAGCAAACGAAGAAAATGCCAACTTAGTGAATATGAATCTGTTAGCGGGTGCTAACTCACTGATGATCAGCAATGATAATGGTGAAGTTTCACAGTGGTTTGAAGTCAATACAGAGCAAGGTCGTCAATTTGCCAAAATTCGTGCTTTTGAGAGTGTTGTGGGTGCACAAGTTGATATCTTTAGCGAATTCTACCGTCGTACTTTCTTTACTACCACAGATACAGGCGAGCTAGGCTTGTATTATACCACCAGCGAAGCACATTTATGGCAAGGTAAAGTGACAGATGGTGCAATTGAACATTTTGCTGTATCTCCTCGTTCAAACGCTGCGTTATTACTTTCAGGTAATACGTTAAATGTGGTTGAGCTACACAATGAGCACCCTGAAGTGACTTGGTCAGCGCTATGGCAAGAAGTGTGGTATGAAGGTTATCCAGAGCCTGCGTATATTTGGCAATCTACGTCTGCCAGTGATGACTTTGAGTCTAAGTTTTCGTTAGTCCCAATCTCATTCGGTACCATTAAAGCTGCGATGTATGCGATGTTATTTGCTGTGCCAATTGCACTGTCAGCAGCGATTTACACAGCATATTTTATGTCACCAGAGCTACGCCGAGTGGTGAAGCCAACCGTTGAGATAATGGAAGCGCTTCCGACAGTAATTCTTGGCTTTCTTGCTGGCTTATGGTTAGCGCCACTGATTGAAGCGCATTTACCAGCTATTGTTGCACTACTCATAATGCTACCGCTTGCAATTCTAGGAACGGCATTTGGTTGGACCAAGCTACCAAAGCAAATTCGCCATCTATTACCTGATGGTTGGCATTCAATATTGTTGATCCCTGTTGTATTAATCGTCGGTTGGCTTTCATTTGCTATCAGTGACAGCATTGAGGCTTGGATGTTTGGTGGGAACGTGCGCCAGTATCTAACCAATGAGTTAGGCCTGACGTTTGACCAACGTAACTCTTTAGTTGTGGGTATCGCAATGGGTTTTGCGGTTATTCCAACTATTTTCTCTATCGCGGAAGATGCGGTGTTTAGTGTGCCGAAGCACCTGTCAAATGGGTCTCTAGCTCTAGGGGCGACGCAGTGGCAAACTCTAGTGCGCGTGGTACTACTGACTGCTAGCCCTGGTATTTTCTCCGCCGTGATGATGGGTCTTGGCCGTGCGGTAGGTGAAACCATGATTGTACTAATGGCGACGGGTAACACACCGATTATGGACTGGAGTATTTTCCAAGGTATGCGTACATTGGCCGCAAATATTGCCGTCGAAATGCCGGAATCAGAAGTGGGTAGTTCGCACTATCGAATCTTATTCTTAGCTGCATTTGTTCTGTTTATTTTTACATTTATCTTTAACACCGTGGCTGAGTTTGTTCGTCAGCAGCTGCGTGATAAATACAGCTCGATGTAATGGAGTGAAATGACATGGTAAGACAATGGTTTAAGTCAGGATCTCCTTGGATCTGGATGACAGGTGGTGCTGTTAGCATCAGTTTAATCTCGGTCATCGGCTTGTTAGCGATGATCGCATGGAAAGGGTTGAGCTTTTTCTGGCCAACCGAAGTGGTTCAGTTTGAGCTGGAAGGCTCGGTTGCCAAGCAGACCGTGATTGGTGAAGTCTATGATAGAGAAATGGTGCCGAAAACACGCCTAGAAGCGGCGGGTTACGATTTGTCTGACTATCAAGATGAATATGTAGAACGTCTATTGGTAAAAACGGGTAACCGTGAGTTTGTTGAGCTAGATTTCCGCTGGATCTTAACGACAGATATTCAAAGTCGTTCAGTACCAGAAGAAATGGCAGTATTTGAGCGAACCAAAAATGGTAACTTTTATGGCTACGTTGTACGTGTTATCGAAGACGGTCAGGTTGTATCGCAAAACCAAGTGGAGCGATTGGAAGAACTCGTTGAGCGTGCAGTAGAGTTAAACGAAGAGGCGCTGGATTTACAAAATGGTGATATTGGCCATATCAACTATGAGCTAGAGAGACTGCGTTTAAAAGAGCGCGGCTACCAGCTAGACAACGATCTGACGCCTGAAGTTAAAGCCGACTTAGAAGCACAGCGTGCTCAGTTACGTGAAGATTACAAAGTATTTGAAAAGCGTCTATTTGAACTGCGCTCAGATGCTAAGCGAGATTATGTCGTTGTGCGTGATATGCGTGGTGAAGAAGTCACTTTACCACTATACCAAGTACTCGACGTTTGGTTCCCAAATAATATGGGCTTCTTTGCAAAAGTAGGTCATTACTTCTCACAGACAAGTAAATTTATTAGCGATGACCCACGTGAAGCAAACACTGAAGGTGGCGTATTCCCTGCGATCTTTGGTACTGTTTTCATGGTTATGTTGATGGCTGTGATTGTGACACCATTTGGGGTTGTTGCAGCTATTTATCTACATGAGTACGCGGCTAAAAATGCCGTCACCAAAATGATCCGTATTGCGGTAATTAACTTGGCGGGTGTGCCATCCATTGTATATGGTGTATTTGGTCTAGGTTTCTTTGTATATATGCTGGGCGGTTCTATTGACCAGTTATTTTACCCAGAGGCAGCGCCTAGCCCGGTATTTGGTACACCAGGTGTCATTTGGTCAGCACTTACATTGGCAATCCTCACTTTACCTGTGGTGATTGTCTCGACAGAAGAAGGTTTGTCTCGTATTCCAAGTTCAGTACGCCACGGTTCTTTGGCGTTGGGTGCAACCAAGGCTGAAACGTTATGGCGTATTATCGTACCGATGGCGAGTCCTGCAATTATGACGGGTCTGATTCTAGCGGTTGCACGTGCTGCTGGTGAAGTAGCACCACTGATGTTGGTAGGTGTGGTGAAAATGGCTCCAACCTTACCGCTAGATGGCAATTTCCCATATATTCATCTAGATCGTAAATTTATGCACTTGGGTTTCCATATTTATGATGTTGGTTTCCAAAGTCCAAATGTAGAAGCGGCACGCCCACTTGTGTATGCGACAGCTTTCTTACTTGTTACGGTGATCATCGCACTGAATATCACAGCGATTGGCATTCGTAACCACTTACGCGAAAAATTCAGAGCTCTAGAGCACTAATAGTACAGATTTGAAATAGGTATCCTTTTATGATTACAGTAGCGCCACAAGTAAATAATGCAGATGCTAATACGAAATTAGATCTTGCCAACTTGAGCCCAGAGCAAACCGCTTTAGAGATCAAAGACCTTGACCTTTACTATGGTGATAAACAAGCTCTGAGTAAAATCAATATGTTGATCCCCAAGGGTCAAGTAACCGCTTTTATCGGCCCATCTGGTTGTGGTAAATCCACTCTGTTGCGCTGTATCAACCGAATGAATGACTTGGTAGATACATGTCGCATTGAAGGTGAGATCAACCTCCATGGTCAAAATATATATGACAAAGGCGTCGACGTTGCGGCACTGCGCCGCAATGTGGGCATGGTATTCCAAAGACCAAACCCGTTTCCTAAATCAATATACGAAAATGTGGTGTATGGCCTTCGACTGCAAGGCATCAAAGATAAACGTAAACTTGACGAGGTTGTAGAGCGCTCACTACGTGGTGCTGCGCTGTGGGATGAAGTAAAAGACCGTCTTCATGACAGTGCGTTTGGTCTATCAGGTGGTCAGCAGCAACGTTTGGTTATTGCTCGATCTATTGCAATTGAGCCAGAGGTTTTACTACTGGATGAGCCAACTTCGGCACTTGATCCAATTTCGACATTGGTTATTGAAGAACTCATTAATGACCTAAAAGATAAGTATACTGTTGTGATTGTTACACACAACATGCAACAAGCTGCGCGTGTATCTGACCAAACAGCCTTCATGTATATGGGTGAGCTGATTGAGTATTCGGATACCAATACACTATTTACAACACCAACGAAGAAGAAAACCGAAGACTACATCACAGGTCGTTACGGTTAAAAATAGAAGTCTCTGCTGCCCTGATAGGGCAGCGCGATTGGGTTGTTATCAAAGGTAGGGTTTTAGATGGAACACAACATTAATAAGCACATATCTGGCCGCTTTAATGAAGAGCTGGAAAACGTACGAAACCATGTATTGAGCATGGGTGGGCTGGTTGAGCAGCAATTAAACCTGGCACTAGATGCCGTGAGCACAAGTGATGCTGAAAAAGCGCGCAAGGTGAGTGAAAACGACTACAAAGTCAATGCGATGGAAGTGAACATTGATGAAGAATGTACACGCATTATTGCAAAGAGACAGCCTGCTGCAAGTGACTTAAGACTTGTTGTCGCAATTGCCAAAACCATCGCGGATCTAGAGCGCATAGGTGATGAAGCTGAACGCATCGCGAAAGTTGCGTTGGACTCATTTACCAAAGATCAGCAACACTTACTTGTGAATGTCGAAAATATGGGTCGTTTGGTATCTAAAATGCTACACGACGTTCTGGACTCTTTTGCAAGAATGGATGCGCAGTGTGCTTTTGAAGTGCATAAAGAAGATGCCAAAGTGGATCGTGAATATGAAGCGCTTACACGTCAGATTATGACCTATATGATGGAAGACCCGCGCTCGATACCCAAAATAATGGACCTTGTTTGGTCTGTACGTTCGTTAGAGCGCATCGGTGACCGCTGTCAGAATATTGCAGAATACGTAATTTACTTTGTAAATGGCAAAGACATTCGCCATACTTCTCAAGAAGATATCGAAAAAACCCTTTAATCTGGGAATGGATTATTCGAACAAAAATGAACGAATAATCCTAACTTCACGATAAAAATCGTTCACAATTTCGGTTAATGCTGTAAACTTGGCCTCTGCACATGCATATTATTATGATTTAAGGGTCAGTTATGCCTAGTAATGCGTTTTTAGGAGTGTTTGCAAAGTCTCCTATAAAGCCGATTGAAGAGCACATTAAGATAGTGCATCAAGCCAGTGAAAGCTTGATCCCTTTCTTTGAACATGTCTTCAAAGGGGAGTGGACTGAAGCGGATGCACTTCGCGTTAATATTCGTAACCTAGAACGTGAAGCGGATGCGCTAAAGCGAGAAGTACGTCTTCAGCTACCTCGTGGTCTATTTATGCCAGTTGAACGGACTGATTTACTGGAACTTATTACCCATCAAGATAAAATCGCCAACAAAGCCAAAGACATCGCTGGTCGAGTCGTTGGCCGAGAAATGGAGATCCCCGAGTCAATTCAAAATGATTTCGTTGCGTATTTAAGCCGTTGTGTAGACGCTACGAAGCAGGCCTCAAAAGCTATTAACGAACTGGATGAGCTGTTAGAAACAGGCTTCAGAGGTCGTGAAGTTGTATTAGTCGAGAAGATGTTGAGTGAGCTAGATGCCATTGAACAAGACACCGACGATATGCAAATTAAAATTCGCCAAGAACTTCGCCAAGTCGAAGCTGAACTTAACCCGGTAGATGTGATGTTCCTATACAAAATCATCGAGTGGGTAGGTGAGCTTGCCGATATTGCTGAGCGTGTAGGTGCGCGCCTTGAGGTGATGTTAGCACGCTGATCTTGATCAGCGACAGTTTATAAAGAAGTACACCGTTGTTACTCTCAAAGCGTAGACTAGAGAGCGGCGGTGTTGTGTTTGTTTAATGGTTATTTATATGTCATCTCGTTAAGACAGTGAGAGATAAGTATATAAATACACAATCAGTGTTTTAAGAACACTAAAGGTTTTTCAATGGATATCATTGCTTCTCATGGCTCGATGCTAGTTCTCATCGCAGCGGCAGTTGGTTTCTTTATGGCTTATGGTATTGGTGCAAATGATGTTGCAAATGCCATGGGTACTTCAGTGGGGTCGAAAGCGCTCACAATCAAGCAGGCAATCATCATTGCGATGATTTTTGAATTCGCGGGTGCTTACCTTGCCGGTGGTGAGGTAACATCAACGATCCGTAAAGGCATTATTGATGCAGCACCATTCGCTGAGATACCAGAACTAATGATTCTGGGCATGATCTCTGCGTTGTTTGCAGCAGGTACATGGTTATTGTTAGCGTCGGTATTGGGCTGGCCTGTATCAACTACACACTCAATCATTGGTGCAATCATTGGTTTTGCTTTGGTCGCAGTAGGTAGCGAAGCTATCCAATGGGGCAAGGTTGCAGGTATCGTGGGTAGCTGGATTGTCACCCCTGCGATTTCAGGCTTCATAGCTTATTTGATCTTTATGAGTGCGCAAAAGCTGATTTTCGATACTGACAAGCCACTAAGTAACGCTAAACGATTTGTACCGTTCTACATGGGTCTAGCTGGTTTTGTAATGTCTTTAGTCACGATTAAGAAGGGTCTAAAGCACATTGGTATTAATCTGGGCACCTTTGAAGGGTATGCGCTTGCGGTTGGTATCGCGGTAATCATTGGCCTGATTGGTAAAGTTGTTATTGCACGCATGAAAATGGATCCAAATGCTGACAAGCAAATGCAGTTTAACAATGTAGAAAAAGTGTTTGCTGTATTAATGGTCTTGACCGCGTGTTGTATGGCATTTGCACACGGTTCAAACGACGTTGCGAACGCGATTGGTCCATTGGCAGCGGTTGTTAACATTGTTGAGAACAACGGTGAAATGGCGAAAAAGGCTGCGCTTGCATGGTGGATTTTACCTTTGGGTGGCTTAGGCATCGTAGTTGGCCTTGCTGTACTTGGTAAGAAAGTAATTAAAACAATAGGTGAAGGTATCACGCATTTGACACCGAGCCGTGGTTTCGCAGCTGAACTTGCAGCGGCTTCTACAGTAGTGATCGCTTCAGGTACAGGTTTACCTATTTCGACCACGCAGACGCTGGTTGGTGCCGTACTAGGTGTGGGAATGGCACGTGGTATTGCGGCATTGAATATGGGTGTGATTAGAAACATTGTGGTTTCTTGGGTTATCACATTGCCAGTCGGTGCAGCCCTTGCTATTGTTATATTCTACATTTTGAGAAGCGTGTTCGGCGTTTAACAAAAAACAGACTTTTAGCTTGAAAAGATCTCAGCGCCAGTGGTGTTGGGGTCTTTTTATTTATGGGTATATCAGTGAATAACTTACCAAGTATAAAACAATTACAATACCTCATTGCAGTTCATCAACAACAACACTTTGGTCGTGCGGCTGAGGCGTGTTTTGTTGGTCAGTCAACGCTGAGCAGTGCAATCCAAAACTTAGAAGAAACGCTTGGCTGTCAGTTAATCGAGCGGGAAAATCGCAGTTTAATGTTTACTGATGTGGGTGAAGAAGTCGTTGCTCGTGCAAAAAAGATCATTGATGACTCTATCAGTGTGGTGGAATTAACAAAGAGTTTTAAAAACCCATTATCAGGAAAGCTGGTACTGGGATTAATCCCGACGATTGCCAGTTTTATTGCCGCGCCTCTATATGCGTATTGTCAAAGTGTCTTTCCCAATCTCCAGTTGGTACTGGTAGAAGATACCAGCGATAGGCTGCTAGATAAATTAGAGCACGGTCAGATTGATATGGGCATATTGGCACTACCTTACCGAACAGATAAATTTCATACTCAAGTATTGACGAAAGATCACTTTTCTTTAGTGCACCATAAAGACTATGAAATCCCTGATGCGCTGGAAGATTTTAACCTCTTACCTAAAGACAGTGTGTTCTTATTGGAGCGAGAGCACTGCATGACCGGTCATGCATTGAGTGCATGTAACTTGACTCGAAGTGAATGTATTAATCCATTTGAGGCGGCAAATTTGCACACACTGTTAAGCATGGTTGAGTACCAAAATGGGGTGACCTTTTTACCACAAATGGCATTAAATGCCGGTATTTTGCAAGGCAAGCCTATGATCACATTGCCACCGCAAGCTGATGCATATAGAGAAATAGGATTGCTGTGGCGTAAAACCACAGGCCGTATCCGTGATTTTAGGTTGTTTAGTAATGAGGTTGGTGAGTTCATTAAAAAGCAGTGCCAATAACACTGCTTTTGATTAAATGAAGAAGCATTTTTTAAGTCGAACTGAGCTTGCTCTGTGACATAATATTGGGTAGAAATAATAAGTACACCCAAACAACTAAGTTAAAATACGGTATAAACCCTAATACTGTAAACAACTTAGTTGGATACCCTTTTTGTTTGGCGCAGCGGTAACATTGTAATGTGATCAAACAATGCACCAGTGATAGAAACAGAATAAACTGAAACATACTTATCTCCCCGAATTCCATTACGAGATGTGCTCAAATCCATTGTATGTCTTCTACTTATATGTAAATAAGTAAAATAAGAAGACATTCATTGCGAACTTTTATTATAGTTGAGTTTTTTAGGGGCTGCAGCGACTTTTTTCCCCATTTTAATTAGCATGCTGTTTTTAAGGATAAAATAGTTTTCATAGCTTGCTTTAACTGCTCAACAGGAAGTGGTTTAGAGATATAGTAACCTTGTCCATAATCCACACCAATGTTTTTTAGTTCATCAAAAATTTCTTTACTTTCAACGTATTCTGCGACTGAACACTTATCCAACGAGTGACTAATATCATTGACAGCTTTAACGAGCGCAAGGTCAATAGGATCGTTTAACATATCGCGGACAAAGGATCCGTCAATCTTTACATGTTGTGCAGGTAGCTGTTTCAAGTAACTAAATGTACTGAACCCAGTGCCAAAGTCATCAATTGAAAAGTGACAGCCAAGTTGATTCAACTGGTTGATCATAGCTTGTGTTGCACTGAGGTTATTAATACTTGCCGATTCAGTAATTTCAAAAATAATACAGTGTGCAGGGACTTGAAAGTCTCGCAAACATGCCTGTATATGTGGCATTAAGCGTTCATCCAGAAATGACTGGGCAGAAAGGTTCAGGGAAATCTGATGTAGTTCAGGATGATTAGCAACAGCTCGAATGCTTTCTCTGATAACGGATTGGTCCATTAAATAAGTATCATTGAGCAACTCCAAAGCTGGAATAAATTGATTGGGGTATATTAATTTATCGTCAATAACTAAACGTAACAAAGCTTCAAAGTAGGCGATTTTATTAAGTTTAAAGTCCCAAACCGGTTGATAGTGTAGCTCAAATTGATTGTTCTTAAGCGCTTCGCGAACACTATGACCCCACTCTAAACCCGTTTGCAGAGTACTATTTTTGGCATCTTCTTTGGTGTAACAATGAACAAGATTACGGCCAAGGTTTTTTGCAATATAGAGAGCGATATCTGATTGTTTAAGGCACTCGTTGGGATCGCAGTTGACCCGGGAAATTTGCGTCAAGCCTATGGAGCAGCTGATCGTATAGCTGGCTTCTTCGGAATGAAATTGATGGCCTTCAATTGCACTGCAAATACTTTCAGCCATCATATGGGCATCTAATAAGCGTGTGTTTTTCAATAAAATTGCAAACTCATCACCACCGATCCGGAAGATTAAGTGTTCTTGGTTGATATGTGCTCTAAATAATTGCGCCACTTCTTGTAAGACAATATCACCCTGCTGGTGGCCTTTACTGTCATTAATTATCTTGAAATGGTCTAGATCAATGTAAATCAGCGCGTGCTCGATATCATCTTTGAGTTGTGCATCTTTGCAAAAGTGATTGAGCTGTTGATCAAAAAAGTAACGGTTGTGCAAGCCCGTTAGTGTGTCGTGTAATGCTAAGTGGCGTAGCTGTAACTCGGCTTCTTTGCGTTCGTGAATATTATCTATTGTGGCTGTGATTGAGGCGATATTTGTTTGATTTTTAATTAGCTGAAAACGGCACTCAACCCATACAGATGCGCCAGAGTGATGGAGCAATTGGAGCTCAACGGTCGATGTATAAGGGCCGCTAAGCACCTCTTCAATGGCTTTGTTTAAGGCGGGCAAATCACTCTTTTGAACATAATCACAAAGACGTGTTGCCAAAGTTGATTTTAACTTATGGCCGGTCAATTGCTCCCAAGCAGGGTTAATAAAGCGAATACAGCCTGTAGCATCCAGTTCAAGAACCACTGTGTTCAAATGCAATAAAATGCGTTGGTGTGCTGAAAACAGTTCTTTATAACTTTGTTCTCGGCGGCTAAGCTGTTCTACTTTATGGGCAAATTCCGCATAACTCACCATAAAGTCTTCGCGCCTCGCAGCATGATCGCAGACCTTACTAAGGACAGATAAATTGTAGGGGACGCGGACGAAGTCTGTTACCCCCAATAGCAACAGTTGTTCTGCATAGTCTGCATTTTGATTGTCAATTATGGTGACAATAGCTTGGCTGGGCTTATGCTGCAGTATGTTCTCAACAAGTTCTTTGGTGGTTTCTGCGCGTGTAGATGTTGCATCTAGCAACACAATTGAATAGTCATTTTGTAAAAACTCTGAGAGCGCCGCGTTTTCAGAGGTTACCGGGTTACATGTAAAGCTCAGCGCCAATTGTTCGCTAATATCGGCCGCTTTTTGTTCATTGGGCTCAAGTAATAACAAGTTTAAACGGCTACTCTTTTCTAAATGAGTGGACAACACATTGGCCAAGACTTGTGGCAGTACATCGTGACGTTCCAAAGGCAAGACTGCATCTATGCTATAGCTCCGAGCGGTGGTTTCAGCTATTCGTTCGCAATAAGTCGGGGGAATTAACACGATAGGTGTATTCTTGGGTGTTTTTAGCAATCCAGAGCGGATCATGCGAGAAAAGCGCCAGCCGTCTATTTTCCCAACATTTAAGCCGCTTATAACCAAATCAACGGCTTGTTGTTTCAGTACCTGCAAAGCCGCTTGTGTATCATTAAGTTCTATTATTTGAAATACATTGAGCTTTTGTAACGTTCTTATTACGGTTTGACGCTCACCATGATCTGCATTGACGAGTAATAAAGTAAGCTGTTTAGCCATGGCGTTACGACCCCAAACCCATGTTTTAAGTTTTTAAATGTTGCCCAATATTGCTTATTTATATGTTTTATATTGCTTTTTAAGCAACATGCCAAGACTTGCTCGAGCATCTTGGCGAGTTCTAACACATATAAATCAGTCCGTAGAGTAATGCTATTTGGCAAAGCTGACAAGAGGTGAAAAAGTATGAATAGATCATGTTTGTTGCTTGATTTCGTTATCTTGCAGCACTAGACTTGCCGCCTTATTGCACGAATATGAGGTCTGATATGCGCGTTGCTGACTTTAGTTTTGAACTTCCAGATGAATTGATCGCTCGCCACCCGAAAGCAGAGCGAACGAGTAGCCGTCTTTTAACATTGAATGGAAATAGCGGTGAATTAGAGCACAAGATATTTAAGGATATTATTGATCTGATTGAGCCTGATGATTTAATCATTTTCAATAACACCAAAGTGATCCCAGCTCGTATGTTTGGTCAAAAATCTACAGGCGGTAAAGTCGAAGTTTTAGTTGAGCGCATTTTAGATGAGCACCGTGTACTTGCACATGTTCGTTCTAGTAAATCACCTAAGCCGGGTGCCGAGCTGATCCTTGAAGGCAAAGCAAATGCAACCATGGTTGCCCGTCATGGTGAATTATTTGAACTGGAGTTCAAAGGTGAACACTCAGTTCTAAATATTTTAGATGAAATAGGCCATATGCCACTACCGCCTTACATAGATCGCCCAGACGAAGAAGGGGATAAAGAGCGTTATCAAACCGTATATGGTGAAAAGCCTGGCGCAGTTGCAGCACCTACTGCTGGTCTGCATTTTGATGATAGTTTGATGGCGCAGCTTAAAGACAAGGGCGTAGATATGGCCTTTGTTACTTTGCATGTAGGCGCAGGGACTTTCCAACCAGTTCGTGTTGATGATGTGCAAGAGCATCATATGCACTCTGAATATATTGAAGTTCCAGATGAAGTTGTTGATGCAGTTGCTAAATGCAAAGGCCGTGGTGGCCGCGTTATTGCCGTGGGTACAACGTCGGTAAGGTCTTTAGAGTCGGCTGCAAAAGTTCACGGCGGAGAACTAAAAACATTCTACGGCGATACCGATATTTTTATTTATCCAGGTTATAAGTTTAATGTTGTCGATGTGATGATCACCAACTTTCACTTACCAGAGTCAACATTGATCATGCTAGTCAGTGCGTTCTCAGGTCAAGAACATATCATGAATGCCTATCAGCAGGCGATCGCTCAGAAATATCGCTTTTTCAGCTATGGCGATGCGATGTTTTTAACTAAAAAACAATAATATAGTTTTTAAAAGCCGGCTAATTGCCGGTTTTTTCATATTTACACCCCGCCTTTTTTGGTTGTGACTTTATTTATTCCTTTTTAGCCCCAATATTAGAATTGCGCGGGCTTTATTGATAGAATCTGACGGTTTATATGGCCCCATTGCAAATGAGAGTCACAGGTTGAGTTTTGTTGGACTGTTTTTCCGACACGAGGTAGTTATGAAATTTGAATTAGATTGCACACATGGCAAAGCACGTCGCGGACGTTTGGTATTTGATCGCGGCGTTGTAGAAACACCTGCATTCATGCCTGTTGGTACATACGGCACCGTAAAAGGTATGACGCCAGATGAATTGAAAGATACAGGTGCACATATTTGTTTGGGTAATACGTTTCATTTGATGTTACGCCCTGGCACTGAAATCATTAAACAGCACGGTGATCTGCATGACTTTATGAATTGGGATAAACCAATTTTGACCGATTCAGGTGGTTTCCAAGTATTTAGCCTAGGTGCAATGCGTAAAATTTCTGAAGAAGGTGTACTGTTCAAGTCACCAGTCAACGGTGAAAAGATCATGTTGTCTCCTGAAAAAGCGATGGAAGTACAGCGCGATTTAGGCTCAGATATCGTGATGATATTTGACGAATGTACGCCTTATCCTGCAACTGAAAAAGAAGCTAAAGACTCCATGGAGTTATCATTGCGTTGGGCGAAGCGCTCAAAAGAAGCCCATGCAGATAACCCGTCAGCTTTATTTGGTATTATTCAAGGTGGTATGTATCCAGAGCTGCGTGCTGAATCACAAAAAGGTCTAGAAGAGATTGGTTTTGATGGTTATGCGCTAGGTGGACTATCTGTGGGCGAGCCAAAAGAAGAAATGGTTAAAATTTTGGATCACTGCGCCTACAAAATGCCGGAACAAAAACCACGTTATTTAATGGGCGTAGGTAAGCCTGAAGACCTAGTAGAAGCTGTACGCCGCGGTATTGATATGTTCGACTGTGTAATGCCGACACGAAATGCGCGTAATGGCCACTTGTTTGTTACCGACGGTGTGATTAAAATCCGTAATGCTGTTCATAAAACAGATACAAGTCCGCTTGATGCAGAGTGTGATTGTCATACGTGTAAAAATTACTCGCGTGCCTATTTACATCACTTAGATAAGTGTAATGAAATACTAGGTGCGCGTTTAAATACCATTCATAACTTGCGTTACTATCAACGTTTGATGGAAGGTATGAGAAATGCCCTAACTGAGGGCACATTTGATGAGTTTGTCGCTGACTTTTATGCGCGTAGAGGACTACCTGTACCTCCTCTTGCTGATGTAGAAGCAGAATAACAGTTTTATATAAAAAATTAGATGAGGAAAAGCAATGAGCTTATTTATTTCTAGTGCCCATGCAAGCACAGCGGCAGCAGCGCCAGCAGGTGGTGGCATGGAAATGCTGATCATGTTAGCTATTTTCGGTTTGGTATTTTATTTCCTAATTTACCGTCCGCAAGCGAAGCGTGTTAAAGAGCATAAAGACCTAATGGGTGCACTTGGCAAAGGCGATGAAGTCTTAACGTCAGGTGGTCTGGTTGGTAAAGTTTCGAAAGTTGCTGAAGACAAGGATTTCGTGGTAATTGCCTTGAATGATCAAGTTGAAGTAACTGTACAAAAGTCAGCAGTGGCAGCAGTTTTACCTAAGGGTACAATGAAGTCGCTATAACAATAACAAAGGGATAATCCAGTGCTAAACAAGTATCCAATGTGGAAATATTTACTTGTACTCGCTGTATTGGCCGTGGGCATTCTATATGCCACCCCTAATATGTATGGTCGAGATCCGGCCATACAGATCTCTGGAAAGAAAGGGGCCAGCGCCGATTTAAGCGTGCTTGATCAAGCAAATAAAACATTAAAAGACAATAACTTACCTATCAAATCTGCTGTCCTCGAAGAAGGGCAAGTTCTCATTCGCTTCAAGAATGTAGAAGATCAGCTTAAGGCACAGGATATCCTGCGTGGAACACTAAGCGAAGACTACATTTCTGCAATCAACATGTCTCCAGCGC
The DNA here is from genome assembly GCF_030135505.1 of Pseudoalteromonas obscura. Taxonomy (NCBI): domain Bacteria; kingdom Pseudomonadati; phylum Pseudomonadota; class Gammaproteobacteria; order Alteromonadales; family Pseudoalteromonadaceae; genus Pseudoalteromonas; species Pseudoalteromonas obscura. The sequence continues at coordinate 797,029 of NZ_JASJUT010000002.1, read as the reverse complement.
AACCTGACTGGCTTAAGAGCATTGGTGCAAATCCAATGAAATTAGGCTTGGATCTCAGCGGTGGTGTTCACTTCACCATGGAAGTGGACATGGCGACGGCACTTGGCAAAGCGCTTGAGCAGATGGAACAAGATTATAAGAGTGATTTACGAGGTGAGAAGCTTCGCTATCGCACTATCCGTGAAGTGGCAAATAGTGACCGTATTCAGGTTGTGATGCGTTCTGTCGAAGACAAAAAAGCCGCTGAACGCTTTTTGAAAAGTCGCTACCCAGGCAATGTGTTTGTTAACGACAGCAGTAATGAGTTAGCATTTTTCTCTAGCCTGAGTGATTTAAAGGTTCGTGAACTTCGCGATTACGCCATCAAGCAAAACGAAACCATAATTCGTAACCGTATCAACCAGCTTGGTGTTGCTGAACCAAACGTACAAAGACAAGGTTCTGAGCGCATAATTGTGCAATTACCGGGTGTACAGGACACGGCGCGTGCGAAAGAAATTTTAGGAGCCACAGCAACGCTAGAGTTCCGTGAAGTCGATGACAGAGCGGATACGCGCACAGCTGCACAGGGCCGAGTGCCTGCGGGGAGTGAAGTACTGTATCATAAAGACGGTTACCCTGTTGTGTTGAAAAAACGTGTGATCCTTGAAGGTGTTCATATTACAGGTGCGCAGTCTGGTATGGATGAATATCAGCGCCCACAAGTTAGTATTAACCTTGACAGCAAAGGTGGCGCGAAAATGAGTGCCTTTACTAAACGTGCTGTCGGTAAGAGCATGGCAACCGTGTTCATCGAATATAAACCTTCCGGTAAGAAAGATGAGAATGGTAAAGCGCTGCCACCTATTAAGGTAGAAGAAGTTATAAATGTCGCAACTATTCAATCTCGTTTAAATAACTCTTTCCGTATTACAGGCATTGATAATCCGGCTGAAGCCCATAACTTGAGCTTACTTCTAAGAGCCGGTGCTTTGGTAGCGCCAATTCAAATTGTTGAAGAGCGCACGGTCGGTCCAAGCTTGGGTCAAGAAAACATTGAAGCGGGTATGACGGCGGTAGTATTAGGCTTTGCCTTTGTACTTGGATTCATGTTGATGTATTACAAAGGGTTTGGCTTAGTTGCTAACCTGGCACTTGCCGCAAACCTTGTGATGATCATTGGTGTGATGTCGATGATCAGTGGTGCGACACTTACTTTACCTGGTATCGCAGGTATTGTATTGACCGTTGGTATGGCCGTTGATGCAAACGTACTTATCTTTGAGCGTATTCGTGAAGAATTAGCCGATGGACGTAGTCCACAGCAGGCTGTTCACTTTGGTTACGACAGCGCATTCAGTACTATTTTCGATGCGAATATCACAACACTAATCGCTGCAATTATCCTGTTCTCAGTTGGTACGGGTCCAATTGCGGGCTTCGCAGTCACACTTGCGATTGGTATTTTGACTTCAATGTTTACCGCGATCATTGGTACTCGTGCCGTGATCAACGCCTTTATCGGTGGTAAACGCATCAACAAATTGTCGATATAGGAGCGGGCATGCAATTATTAAAATTATCGAGCACGATCCGCTTTATGTCGGCAAGAAAGATGTCGATGGCGTTTTCTGCTTTATTGATTTTGGCTTCTATCGCATCGTTTGTGACCAAGGGCTTAAACTTTGGTCTGGACTTTACCGGCGGTACGGCAGTTGAAGTGGGATTCTCGCAACCTGCGGATTTACCTAAAATTCGTAAAGTATTGGCTGAGAATGGCTTCGCAGATGCCGCAGTGACTTTGTTTGGTTCAAGCCAAGAAGTGTTGGTACGTATCGCACCGCGTGATGATGTCAAAGCTGAGACCATTGGTAACCAGTTGATCGATGCATTGAAATTGGCTGATAGCAGCGTAGAGATGCGTCGTATCGAATTTGTAGGCCCTAGCGTGGGTGAAGATCTAAAGGAAGATGGCGGCTTGGCTATGTTGACTGCACTTTTGTGTATTTTGGTCTACGTAGCATTTCGCTTTGAGTGGCGTTTTGCTATCGGCGCTGTTGCGGCACTATTCCACGATGTAATTTTAACGATGGGACTCTTCTCTTTATTGGGGTTAGAGTTTGATTTGACGATTCTTGCAGCAATCTTGGCCGTTATAGGTTACTCGCTGAATGATACCATCGTTGTATCTGATAGGATCCGTGAAAACTTCCGCAAAGTTCGTATCGACGACACATTGGAAATCATCAACATTTCATTGACGCAGACGATGAACCGTACGCTTGTGACTTCAATCACAACAATCTTGGTACTTATTGCCTTGTTTGTGTGGGGTGGTCAAACAATCCACGGTTTTGCAACAGCACTGTTGTTTGGTGTGTTCATTGGTACATACTCTTCTGTTTATGTTGCAAGCTCCGTTGCGGTTGCAATGGGTGTAAGTAAAGAAGACTTGATCCCAGTCGAAGTAGAGAAAGAAGGTGCAGATTTAGACGCTATGCCTTAATTATGAGTATTTGAGCAGCAATTAGTGCTTGCTCATACAACTAAAGTCTATTTCGATCTGAATCAAAAAGGCCACATTTATTGTGGCCTTTTTGGTTTCAAATTCATGACAAGACTGTATAATGAGAATTGTTATCAATAATATTGAATTGAGGATTGTATGTATAAACAGCTAGGAATTGCATGCGCTGCTTTGGCACTATTTGCATGTTCAGAACAACCAAGCACGCAAGAAGCTAAATCTGAAGCAAAAGCACCTGCAAGTGAAAACGCACTGGGTCAATATAAAACTCAGGCCACTTCATTGTTAGCAAACATTAGGGAACAAAAACCAGCTGCCGCTCTAGAGCAAGAATCGGCAGAGTTAGTAGCAACATCTCGTGATGTGTTAGCAAATTTTGTGACCAAATATCCTCAATGTAAAGATTATCTAGACGCACTTGATAAAGCTGCGGATGTGATCCCTACACTACCTTTGGAAGAGATTGAAAGCGGCTACCACGAAGACGGTAAACTGCCCAAATACAGTGATCCTGTATGTTATCACGCCAAAGATTTGTTGGTGCACCCAGCAACCGTGCAAGCGATTGCTAAATTGGGCTTCACTGAGAAAACTCATTACCAAGACGCAGAGCTAGAAATTGTCGAAGTGATCGCACACTTTGATCAAGTAGAACGTGCTTTGAATTAATCATGTAGTGAGATGAAAGCAATTTGTTTTCATCTCACTTGCTGCCCACAAATTCACCTTCACTCCACATTTATCCCTGAAATTGGTAATTTCCATTGGATTGCAATCTAACTGTCATAAATCTTTGATATTTTGCTCGATTATTGAGCACTTGAATTAAGTTTGGTTGTTTCGGTGGATCCTTTATACGTCATGTTGGATGACATTTTGCAAAACGAAGCTGTATATCCAATGTTTCAACCCATTTTTGATATAGCAAAAGAACAGGTACTAGGCTTTGAAGCATTGAGCCGAGGTAGTTTAGATAACGAGTTGATGCAGCCTGACAAGATGTTTGCAGCTGCCAGTAAATATGACCGACTATCTGAACTGGAACTACTTTGTCGAAAAAAGGCGATTGCACAGTTTGCTGCATTAAATTTACCCGGGAAGCTTTTTCTAAATGTAAGCCCTAAGGCCTTACTCGATCCCCAGCACCCAAAAGGGGAAACTCGCCATTTAATTGAAGACGCTGGATTAAATTGTAACCGAGTAGTTATTGAGGTCACAGAGCAGGACAAAGTGGATGACGGGTTTTTATTGCTAAAAACCATTTCACACTATCGCCAATTAGGTTTCCAAATTGCTATTGATGATTTGGGGGCTGGCTATTCAGGGTTAAAACAGTGGTCCGAATTGTGTCCGGACTTTGTTAAAGTAGATCGTTATTTTATCGATTACTGTGATCAGAGTATCGTAAAAAGAGAGTTCCTTAAATCGATTATCGAACTGGCTAAGGCGACCAACACCGCTGTTATCGCCGAGGGGATCGAGCGAGTGGAAGAATTAAAATTGCTCAAAAAAATGGGCATTATCAATGCTCAAGGCTTTTTGTTGGCTAAACCAAGTCGAGAATCAAATGACTTAGCTGTGAACCCTAGCCATATACTCAACGCACAAATTAAATCTGAACCAACCGTAAGCCAGTTTGAGCAGTCGATGGCCATAGGCTGGTTAGCGCATGATGTCCCTGCTATTCACATGAATACCCAATGTTTGGATGCACATCGGCGTTTTGAACAAAATAAAAGGTTAACAAGCATTGCTGTATTAAACGATATGCGACAGCCTGTAGGGCTGTTACATCGTGACCAATTAACAGAAGTCTTTGCGGCTCCTTATGGTCACGCTCTATTTGACAAAAAACCCGTTGTCAAACTCATGGATAAGCAGCCTTTGATCGTTGATGAGCAACAACAGCTTGACTTTGTCAGTCAACTTATAACCGAAAATGAATTTGATATTAGACGGCATATAGTGATCACCAAAGAGGGTGAGTATATTGGTCTAGCGCCTCTAAGAGATATTTTAAAACACATTACAGAGGATAAGATTCGCCATGCGCAACATGCTAACCCATTGACTATGTTGCCTGGCAACGTTGCAATCAATGAGGCGATTGAACAGCGACTTCGTGCTAAACATACTTTTTCACTGGCTTATATCGACTTAAATCACTTTAAACAGTTTAACGATCTCTATGGCTATGCCAGTGGGGATAGCGTCATCAAGTTACTAGCGGATGTCACCCTACAGGTATGCCAGCACAGCCAGTGTTTTGTTGGTCATATCGGTGGGGATGATTTTATGGTGGTGTTTGACCAAGCCGATGCCGAATGTTTATGTCACCAGATCATTGAGCAATTTGAAGCGCGCTCCAAGGCTTTATTTACTCCTGAACATGTTGCTGCTGGCGGGTATTGGGCGACAAATAGAGAGGGACAAAAACAGTTTGTTCCTTTACTGACTCTTTCAATCGGTTTAGTAACACCAGACGTAGAATCATGTAAAAACAGTCACCAAGTTGCGGCTTTAGCTACTGACGCGAAGAAAGAAGCTAAGCGCTACAGAAATAGCTACTTGTTTGTATGCAATCGACGTAAACCGAGTGCGCCTATGGTGAGGTTAGAAGTTGAAGCCGCTGTTAACTAAATCACGTATGTGGCTCATCAATTAAATTTGGTAGTGGGAATAATGTGTGCAGCCCCAGCTGAGTTTGTTGCTAATTAGCGCAAACATATTGCTTCGTGAATATAAATTGTGAAATATATATACTTAAGGCGAAGAGAAATTCTTTCTTTGTTTATATATAGTGATTTACAACGTCGTAATTGCCGAGCTAATTAGCACGTTTGGGGAACATTATGATCAGACATATTTTTTACTTTTTCCTAATTGCACTTGCCATTACAGTAAGTGCAAGCGATAACCAAAAAGAAACCATCTATGTCGCTAAAGAGCAGCGTCCGCTATACGATCGTGACCTTTTTTTATATGAGTTACTGCAAAAGGCATTAACAGCGGTTGATCACGACGTCAATATTGAACATGTAAAAGTGCACCCACACCAACAGCGGACATTAATGGCGCTCAGTAAAGGACAAGTTGACTTGCATTGGAGTATGACAAGCCCTGCGCGTGAGAAGCTCGCAATAGCGGTAAAATTCCCTTTGTTTGATGGCTTAATTGGCAAACGTGTATTGATCATCCATAAAGCCCAATACGCTCGTTTCAAAGCAGTTACAGAGATAGCGCAGTTAAGTCGTTTTACAGCGGTGCAGGGGCACGATTGGCCCGATACCAAAATACTGTCTAGCAATGGGCTAAACGTAAAACCCATAGTAAATTACCAAGCGATGTTTGATATGGTGCTGGATAAAAAAGCAGATTATTTTCCACGCTCTATTGTCGAGGCACAATCTGAAATCGTAAACCAAAATCATCCGGAACTAATGATAGTGCCAGATTACTATTTATCTTATCCTGCAAGGTTTTATTTTTTCGTCAATAAAGACAAACCTGAATTGGCCAACAAACTAGAAATGGGGTTAGCTAAATTGAAAAGCAGCGGTGCTTACCATGCGCTATTACAGCGTTATTTTGACTTAAATATGTTGTCAAAGGGTCACATGCTGCCGCTAACAAACCCATTTCATTGAAATTATTTAGCGCCTTATTGAAGGGACCTTAAAGTCATACGCCTCTTTGTAAGTTATAAATGTCAACACGACTAAAACACCGCAAAAAAGCGAATAATTTAAGTAGCCGGTGACGTCAAAGGCATAGAAAAAGAACGTCATATCATACCCCTTACCGTTACGGATATAATTCTCTATCAGCGCAAAGAAGCTCATTGCCGCACTGATGAGGCAAAGCCAAGGCAATATACTGTCAGCAAATGTATATCGAATTTTGTGCTTAGGAAAAAGACGTTTAGAGATTTCTACCCGATAAGTTAGCGGCACTAAAATAATGAGTTCTTTGAATAAGTGAACGCCGTAAATTAAGCTATTTTGGATAAGCCTATCTCCGGGAGTCGATACTAAGCTGATCAAGCCAGTCGTGAAGATAATGTTTTCAAATAAGACCGGGATCATCGCAATAAATGAAATGGAGCATATATTAACATCTCTGAGTCTATGCCCAATTAAGAATACCAGAGAGATGATAGAGATATAGGCGAGGAAAAAGAAATAGGTCGCGTCTTGAATAATAAAGATCACCACTACCATTACAACATAAGGTAGTAGTAAATCTTTGAATGCAAACTGTTTTGCCATAAGTGATGCTTATCAGAAAAATAAGTTAAGGGTATTGGCTGGGCTTTTTTTGGCCCGCTTTATTATTTGCAACAAGCGCCTCTCGCTGTGAGTTTCGCTCTTCTGAAAAAGGGTCCGCAGGACCTAATAAACCTGAGCCGCCTGTAATTAAACGGCATTGTTTGTTAGCAATCATCTTCATTGTGATTATCCTTATTTCATTATCGTCTAGTCAGCTATATGAATGTGAGACATTCTCTAGTTTCCAATGGCAATAGGCACAACGCAAAGCCTTACTGCTTTACCAGAAGAAGTATCACCAAAAATCATTAAAAAGAACCAAAAACAAAAATAAAGTTGGTACTTTACGTTCGATTTATTCTGGGCGACTCAATGAATTTAACACCAAATAATTTAGAGTTAAACATTTTTTTACAAAAAAATAGGATGCTAAATTCAGGCCAATTTGTGAAAAAAAATACCCAAAATAGAAAAGGTTAGATGTACCTATTCTACTTTGGGAAAGTGCTTTATGGTAAAAGTGTGAAATTAAAGCTTAAATTTCGCCATTTCACTTTCTAATTGTGCTGCTTGCGCTTTAATACTGTCAGTCGCACTATGGGCTTGCTGCGACACGTTCGCTGTTTGTGCAGCAGTATCAGAGATAGTAACGACCCGCCTTGCGGTGTCTTCTCCAGCCATTAGTTGCTCTTTTGCTGCCAGGGCTATTTGGTCACTCATCTGAGAAATCGCGCTCAGTGAGGTGGCTACGCTGCGCAGTGCTTCGCTGGCTTCATTTGACATCGAAACCGTTTTTTCACTGGTTGCAATACTCAGAGAAACCGAAGATTTGGCCTCCTGTGTCGCTGCTTGCAAGTTACCAATCATGGTATGAATCTCTTCGGTACTTGATTGAGTGCGCTGAGCAAGTTGACGTACTTCATCGGCAACTACGGCAAACCCTCTGCCTTGCTCGCCAGCACGAGCTGCTTCAATTGCTGCGTTTAGTGCAAGTAAGTTGGTTTGTTCTGCAATGCTCTGAATAACACTGAGTACATTGGCAATATTATTCACTTCCTCATCCAGTGCTTGAATATTATTGCCTGCACTATCAATCTGTTGCTCTAGCAGTACAATGGCTTCACTTGCGTTGGCGGTAAGTCGATCGGCGTTTTGACCTTGGCTTTCTGCTTCCTGTACTGAAAAAGCAGCTTGCTCTGCATGTTCTACAACCGTTTGAGCTGATGCCGTTAATTCAGTTATGGCTGATGCAACCATCTGAGTTTCTTCACTTAAGCTTAATGTCAGGCTTTCGAGATCATTAGATCGGGCTTCACCGTCATAACTTTGCTCTTTTAACTTGTCACTGACAATCATAAGTCCGCTGACTACACCTTTTAGACCATCTTGCATATAGCGCATTGCCGCCATAATGCTGTAATCCTTAGCATGAGAAGTATCTATTTGTGATGTGAGATTGCCATGAGAGACATGACGCACGATATCAAGTACTTCATTCAACTCAGCACCAAGTTTATTGGACAGCGATAGTCCATAGCGCGTGACGGTGAAAGTGAGTGCGATTGCAATAATGAGTGACAGTGTGAGTAGCCAGCTAGCGGTTTCCCAATATCTTGCATCAACTTCTTTGTAACTGATGCCTGTGCCAACATACCACCCGAATAGAGAGGTTTTTTGCACCACAGAGGTTAAGTCAACAACTTCTCCATCTCGTCGAGAGTTCCAGTGGTAAGTAATGATACGGTTGGTTTTATTGCCTACCTTGCGCTCTACCAGTCGTCCAATACTGTTGCCACCTGCGTCTTTAAAGTCGTTAAAGCTGGTGCCATGTAGCTGCGGGTCATGGGGAGCCGCAACAAAATTAAGCTGCTCATCGACCACATATACATATTCGGAGTCGTGATATTTATTTTCTCTAAGAATTTGTGCTGCCAGCTTTTTTGCTTCTTGTTCCGTTAATTCGCCAGCTCGCACAAATTGCTCGAATTGTTCTACGATATTGACAGTACTTTTCATCAATTGATTAATTCGAGCGATATTATCCGTTTCACTGGCGTGACGAAGTGATTGCAGCCCGAGCACCGCGATGGAAATTAAGGCGATAAAAATTGCAGCTGCAAAAAATATTATTTTTAGTCTTAAAGTCAGAGTCGAAAACACAATATGCACCTTAGCGAGGAAGTTAAAAGTTTATGGCACTCTACCTTTATGATTTATCACGTTTGAGCGCGCTATGTAAGTAGGGCTTTGCCGTATATAAGTAAAAATTAGATGATTTTTCCTCATATGACGACCTTATTACGACCTATTTTGCATTGATTATGTTTATTTCATGCTCTGTCAGAGGGCGATATTCACCAGCAGAGAGTTTGCTATCAAGTTCAATATCGCTAATTTTTTCTCTATGCAATTCAACAACATGATTTGATACTGCTGCTAACATACGTTTCACTTGGTGATATTTTCCCTCGCAGATAGAGAGGCGCAGTGCATATTTATCAACGGCTTGCGCTTGTGCAGGTCGAGTTAATTGCTTTTCGTTGTGTAAAGCCACACCATGACGCAATTGCTCGAGCGCTTCTTCTGTAATTATTTCTTTTGTTTCAACAAGGTATGTCTTATATTTTTGCTTTTTTGGCGAGGTAATTTGGTGAGACCAATCACCATCATTGGTGATCAGTACGAGCCCCGTAGTATCGATATCAAGTCTGCCAGCGACATGAAAATCTTTTAAGTTCGGTTCATCAAGTAAATCAAAAACAGTAGGGTGTAATTCATCGCTATTAGCGCATACATAGCCTTGTGGCTTGTTTAACATGAAGTATCTTTTACCTAGATATTTCAGCTGCTTACCACTTAATTCGATACTGTCTTCGCGAGTAATTTGAACATCGCTTTTTTTTGTTACAATGCCGTTGATAGACACTTCTCCCTTTTTAATCAGGATTTTTACTTTGCTGCGCGGCAGTTCGTTTATATGGCTAACGAATTTGTCTATTCGGCATGGGAATTTCATCTATTTTCTCTTACTTGATGGTATTGCTAGGTGCACATTATGAATCATTTAATTTTTTCGATAAATAGCTGGGTCTAAATCATAGGGGTGCACACTCAAACTGACGGAGTCAGAAAGTAAGGTGCGCAATGTGTTCAGTAGGGACTCGCTTAGGTGTTGTTTTTGGGTTTGGGTTCTACCTGCCAAGAGATGAACTTGGACATGGACAAAGTCAGTTTTACCATCTCCCAGTATGCATTGCGGAAATGCCACTCGACGAGTTTTAATGGTGCTTGCATCAAATAGGTTTGTATCTATAGTGCTTTGGTGTATGGATTTCAGTAATTGTGAAAAGTCGGTATCTAAAGACGCTGAATGTTCAATAATGATATGTGGCATAAAGTTGTGACTGTTTATTCTTGGTGCTTCATCATAATTGGCTTCTCGCTGTTAGCCAAGTCTAATACCTTAGATCTCAAAGTATGGTCCGTAGAGATTTTGCTACCGTGCTTTTAATGTTACTTTATCATCGTCTTACCTTGCTTTAACTGAATAGGCCTTGGTAAGGTGTTGAGTTATTAACCTCTAGAGATTTCGAAAAAGCGTATGTTATCAATTTTTAAGCCCAAGCCTCTGTTAGAGTCCGCTGAGTCACAATCGCTAATTGATTTATTTCTGTGGGCTGCAGAACATTTTGATAGTGAGTATTTTTTACAAAAAACCCAAATTGTACAGCCAACAGAAAAACACTTTCCTGACAGAGTCACTAGCGTTGAAGAGATGGCACAATCTGTGTTTGAACGAGTGAGAAACTACGCAGGTTTATCTCACTGGCCAATTCAGTTAAGTGCGCCACAACATATGCCAATGCAGCAGGCATTTCCTCAGTTTACATTTTCTGGTGGGCTAAGAGGAGAAGATATTTCGTTGGTGAGCAAACCAACTCAGCCAATTTTGTTGTCTTATAATCCAAACCAAATTAATCAACCACAAGATCTTGTGGCGAGTATGGCTGGTGGTATGGCGCTGATGCTAATTCATCATGTTGGAAAGTTACCGCCAGGTGGACAGCAAAACTTATCTGTGGCGGCAGATGTATTGGCTATATTTATGGGCTTTGGCACCATGTTATGTAACACCGCGTATCATTTTAGAGGCGGGTGTGGCTCATGTTACAATCCGTATGCAAATCGTCAAGCTGCGCTGAGTGAGCAAGAAAGTATATTTTTACATGCTTTAGTATGCCACTTTAAAGGAGATCAACAGGGTGGGAAGCATCTTAAACCGCATTTAAAAGGCATGTATAAAAAGGCGCAAAAACAACTAAATAAAATATTACAAACGTCGCCAGACCCTATGTTACTGGCGCTAGAGGAACGCGGCCGTGGTTGAATATCTAGATGAATTCTTAATCATCGCACTGGCACATTTTTTTGCGGTTGCAAGCCCAGGTCCTGATTTTGCGATTGTTTTGAAGCAAAGTGTCCAACAGGGCAGACGGAATGCACTGTATACAAGCGCAGGTGTCGGTTTAGGGATTTTTGTGCATGTTTCATATTGCCTACTTGGTGTTGCGATACTGTTGGCTAATTCCCCTGAACTCTTCGACTTATTTAAGTATATTGCTGGCGCTTATTTGGCTTATATGGGTGTACAGGCATTACGTGCTAAAAAGAACACGGAACCTGAGCAAGCTATTGGTGCATCGTCTAACACCGAGTCTGATTTTAAAGCTTTGCGACGTGGCTTTTTAGTGAATGCATTAAACCCAAAAGCGACGCTATTTTTTCTGTCTTTATTCACCTTGATGATCGATCCTGAAACCCCTCAATCGATACAAATTTTTTATGGCTTGTATATGGCTTTGGCAACTTGGGTTTGGTTTTCTTTGTTATCAGTGGTTTTATCTAGACCGAAAGTTCGACGGTTTTTCCACCGTGCCGGACACTGGTTTGATAGAGGGATTGGCGTGGTGTTACTGCTTTTGGCAATGCGAGTTGTGATATAGGCAGCGCAATGCAAACTGACGATTATTTTTATTTTGCCTACGGTTCAAATCTTTCAACTTTGCGGCTTAAACAAAGGCTGCCGAATGCACGTTTAATTGGCACAGCCATTTTACAAGGGCACCAACTCACATTTGATATGCTGAGCAAAGACGGTTCTGCCAAGTGCAATATTGCTAGTGCGTCAGCGCCCATGGTTGTCTATGGTGTTGTGTACGGCTTGACTCAATCAGAGATAGTGGAGTTGGATAACATTGAAGGCCCTCGTTATGAGCGTGTAGTGTTCAATGTCGATTTAATGAATCGCAGAACGATTGCAGCCCATTGTTATGTTGCAAATACTTTCGTCAGCAATCAGCTTCCCTTTACTTGGTATAAACAACATGTACTAAACGGCGCTTTGGAACATGGGTTTCCTGCTCCATATGTTGAAAGAATCAAAATGCAAAAAAGCATTGTCGACGAGAATGAAAATAAACATATTTTGGAATTAAACATTTATAAAAAATAAGGCAATACGGATATGAAAAAAGCTTTTTGGCGCAAAGTATGCTGTGCAACAGCCATGTTGATGAGTAACAGTGTTTTCGCTTTGACTGCGCCACAGCTGGCTGAAGTTGAAAAGTCTGTACAGCAAGCTATGGATGATTTTTCAATTCCCGGTCTTGCGATCGGGATTGTCAATGACGGCAAAGTTGTTTTGACGAAAGGGTATGGCGTTCGGCAATTTGGCAAAAAAGGTCTAGTAGATCAACATACCTTGTTTGGGATAGCTTCAAACAGTAAGGCATTTACTGCAACTGCATTAGCGATGTTAGTAGAAGAAGGTAAATTAAACTGGGGAGATCCAGTAATTAAACATTTGCCTGAATTTAAGTTATATGACCAGCAATTAACTGAACAAATAACCATTCGAGATCTAGTTAGTCATCGTAGTGGACTGGCGCTCGGTGCTGGTGATTTGATGATATGGCCAAATACAGATAAGTCGGTAGAAGACATATTGGCCGGGCTAAAGCATATTAAACCTGTGGCGGCATTGCGCACAGAGTACCATTACAACAATTTGATGTTTGTTGTAGCGGGTGAAATAGTTGCAAAAGTCAGCAATATGAGCTGGCAAGACTTTATTGAAAAACGCATTTTTCCTCAAGTAGGGATAGATAACTCATATGCGGGTTTCTCTCGTATTGGAAACACCAATAATAACTTTGCAACAGGGACAATTAAATACAATGGGCAACTGGAAGAGTTTGTCGGTGACTATCTAGAAGATTTCCGAGGAGCAGGTGCTATTGCGTCCAACGTAACGGATATGGCTAAGTGGTTGCAGACACAGGTCAATGCAGGTAAAACGCCTTTAGGAAAACAGCTGATTGATCCGAATATGCATCAATACTTATGGCATCCCCAAATTATGCGCATACCAAAAGAGTCAGATCGAGAGGCATTTAAACAAGATTTTAAAGGGTATGCGCTGGGCTGGGCTGTAGAGAGCTACTTTGGTTATAAGCGCGTAGGCCATATGGGCGGAATACTTGGTATGGGCTCGCAAGTTGCAATGATCCCAGAAAAAGGCTTAGGGGTTGTCATTTTGTCAAATCAGCACGCTTACCCCGCTATCAAAGCTATTACCAATGAAGTATTCGAACAAGCACTAGGTCTAGAACCTCAAGACTGGGTAGCACAAAGCTATCAGAATTATAAACAACAACGCGAGGCGCTATACAATAATCTTGGTCCCGAAAAGGTGACTAACAAGCACGCGAGTTTACCTTTGAGCCACTACACAGGCACCCTTCGCAGTCCTTGGTACGGGGATGTGATTGTGGAAGAAATTGCAGGGCAATTACATATTGATTTTACGCATACTAAACTGTTGAAAGGCACATTGAGCCATCATAATGGCAATACATTTGTGATTAAATGGCATGAGAAGTTATTAGAAGCCGATTCATATATTCACTTCACTATGCATGAGCAACAAGTGAACAGTGCTGATTTGGAGTGGGTAAACCCAGATATTACTGACTTTAGCTTTGACTTCCATAATCTTGGCTTAGTTGCGGTGCCACAAGGTCAATAAGGCAGTACAGGTTACTGGTATATCAAACCAAAGTATCAAAGCATGTCAAACCATGCTTTGATACACTTGGCTTTCAGTTTTTGTAAGGACAGCGATATGCGCACTGCAATAATCTCCCACCCATTGTGCCGCCGACATAAAATGGCGGATGAACACCCTGAATCACCGCAGCGTTTAGATGCGATCTCTGATCGGGTTTTGGCTTCAGGGTTGGACATTGCAGTGGCCCATTTAACTGCACCCAAAGCAGAAACGTCACATTATATGTTGGCACATGATACCGAGCATGTTGAGAGAGTGTTGTCGGCAATTCCCGAACATGGTCTTACGGACTTAGATGGTGATACGGCATTGTGCCGAGAGTCGCTCAAAGCCATAGAGCGGGCCGTTGGTGCAGGTATTTTGGCAGTCGATGAAGTACTTGCTGGGCGCCACGATGCTGCTTTTTGCTCAGTGAGACCCCCGGGGCATCATGCAAGTCAGAGCAAATCAGCTGGGTTTTGCGTGTTTAACAACGTCGCAATTGCCGTAAAATATGCGCAAACTAAAGGGGTTAAGCGCATTGCAATATTGGATATTGACGTGCACCATGGCGATGGCACACAAGCGATTGTAAGGGAGGATCCTAACGTCCTCTTTTGCTCTTTGTTCCAATACCCTTTTTATCCAAATTCTGAAATAGAAAATACCGAAACTATCGTCAATTCGCCACTGCCTGTTGCCAGTGACGGCAATGATTTACGAGCATTGTATAGTCAACAATGGCTTCCTAAACTGCGCGCATTTGGCCCTGAGTTGCTCTTTATTAGCGCTGGATTTGATGCGCATTTAGAAGATGATATGGGTGGTCTCAAGTTTGTAGAAAGCGATTACGCATGGTTTACTCAACAGATTGCGCTATTAAGTAAAGAGCTTGATTGCCTTGGTATCATCTCTTATCTCGAGGGCGGCTATGATTTGTCTTCTCTTGGCCGCAGTGTCGAAACACACATCAGAAACTTAGCTGAATCGTAAGCTTTCTAAACAGTTTCCGCCATTAAACTAAATACCTGTTCTATATCGGTAATGTGTATTTTTGCAGTGCAGCAGTGACCTTCAGAAGCGAGCTTTTGTTGCACTAAAGGCGTTAAATTAGAAAAATTGTCCAATGTTATCGGATCGCCATTGAGCGTACTTGCACTGCCATCCTTAAAAATACATGTGGTTGTTTTTATTTGCTTTTCAGTTAAGTAAAACACACTTTCTTGCAGTGCTTGTGGGCTGTCAACGTACTCTATACTTTGGTCGAATATCAGCACTAATGGGTATGATTTAATCGTCATTATTTGTTCTCAGTCAAAGTTAGCACTAGGTAGCCAAGTATACTCAAGATGGTAGTTAGAATGCGAGGAAAGTGCTTATGATAGGTGACTCACGTCAGCTGAAAATTAAAGACGTGTTTTCGACTAGCTTGTTATCCTGTGATGAATCAACCAGTTTATATGATGCGCTCGTCAATATGCGTCAACATAGCGTAAGTTCCATATTTATCACTCAAGATGGTGAGATAACTGGTATTTGGACAGAATCAGATTGTGTAAAGTTAGATCTTAAACATATTCACCTTACAGAGCTCCCTATAGGCGAGGTTATGACCTCGCCAGTGCATGATATTTTGCTCGATAAAACATTGAGCGAAGCGACCATTAAACTGCATCAACTTGGTATTCGACATTTACTGGTAATTGACTCGAAAAATGAACCAGCGGGTGTGGTTTCACTGTCAGATATAGTTCGCAATCAAGGGTTGGATCACTATCTACACTTTCGCCCCATTGCCGATCATTATGACAGCAATGTCAGTGTATTGGATAGTCAGCAGTGTATCAGTGACGCGATTGAAATTATGCGTAGAGATAAAACAACCGCTGTTTTAGTTCATCACACTGATCTGCAAGAATACGGGATCATTACGCAACGTGATATTGCATACGCGATACTCGATCCGCAATGGCAAATGCCATGTTGGCAGTTGGCGAGTTACCCAATGTTGTCTATGACGCCTGAGGAAAGTTTATTTGATGCTTACCGTATGATGACTGCTAAGTCTATTCGTCACCTTGTTGTCAGAGATACGGTATCAAATGAAGTGATCGGTCTTTTGGCACTGAAAAATGTGCTGACAGAAATTGAAACAGCCTATTGCAGTGAACTTGAGAATGTATTGGCACAGCGAGATATCGCATTACGCAAGTCAGAGAAAAACCTCTACTTAGCGAATCGGATCATTGATGCATCACTCGATGGCATTATGATCACCCGTGGCAGTGGAGAGATCATTCAAATTAACCCAGCTTTTAGTGCTCTGACAGGCTATCAAGACTACGAAGTGATAGGGCAAACTCCGAGCATACTAAGTTCAGGACTCCATGATGAAAACTACTACAACAGAATGTGGGAAGCGCTGAGAGAAAAGGGCGTGTGGCAGGGCGAAATTTGCAATAAAAAGAAAAGTGGGGATATTTATGTCGAGTGGCTCACCATTATTGAAATCAATGATCCCTATAGCGATGAAACGCTATACGCAGCGATATTCAGTGATATTACTGAACGTAAAAATGCAGAAGAAAAAATTGCGCGCCTTGCATATTTTGATGAGCTGACGGGGCTGCCTAATCGACGATTATTTTATGATAGGTTGTCTATGGCATTGGCATCGGCACATCGCGATCAGCATAAAATCAGTGTCATGTTTATCGATTTAGATCGCTTTAAAGAGGTGAACGATACGCTAGGTCATAGTGCCGGTGATAAGCTGCTCACGCAAGTGAGTGAGCGGATCAAAAGTATCCTCAATGAAGGGGATACCTTGGCACGGCTTGGTGGGGATGAATTTGTGGTTTTGCTGACAGAAGTGGTCGATGTGGATTCTGTGGTTAATTTTGCAGATAAGCTGTTATTACAGTTTAATAAGTCATTTGACTTGGGAAACATCTGTGTTGCTGCCACTGCGTCATTGGGCGCATCCATCTATCCAGATGACGGTTTGGATAGTGAGAGCTTATTAAAGCATGCTGATGTGGCTATGTATCGCTCCAAAGAGCTGGGACGAAACTCATTTCAAATGTATAAGGCTTCGATGAATGCACGTTCACTAGAGCGATTATCGATGCAGAGCCGATTTCAAAGTGCACTAGAAAATGGTGAGTTTGAGCTTTATTTTCAGCCTCTAAAATGCCTAGTAAGCAGCCGATTAACCAGTTTAGAGTGTTTATTACGTTGGCATGATCCCAATCTTGGCATGATCTCTCCAGCGCAATTTATCCCACTGGCTGAAGAGTTAGGGTTAATTGTAAAACTGGATGAGTGGGTCATTGATCGTGCCTGTGCACAACTAGCACACTGGAGAAAAGCCAATATTGAAATACGACACTTAGCTATCAATATTTCTGCTCAGCACTTAACACAGGGAGATTTGGTCAGTACTTTACGCTATGCACTGGGTAAATATAACTTGAGTGGAACACAAATAGAGTTAGAGCTTACAGAGTGTAGTTTTGTCAGTAATTTTCAGCGTGCAAAAGCGGTACTGACAGAACTAAAAACAATGGGGGTCAGTATTGCTTTGGACGATTTTGGCACTGGTTATTCAGCTTTAAGTTATTTAACTAAACTACCAATTGATATCTTAAAAATAGATCCAAGTTTTATTGCCAAGATCCCTGATGAATATGGAAACAGCGAAATTGTCAGCGCTATTATTGCGATGGCCAAAGCGCTTAAACTGCACGTTGTCGCTGAGGGAGTAGAAAAGCAGGAGCAAATGCGTTTTTTACAAAAGCTAGGTTGTCATGCGATGCAAGGATATTTGTATTGCAAGCCGCTTACTCAAGCGGCTTGGTATGAGTTTTATCAAGCAGAAAAACTGACTTCGTAAGAGGTGAACTTACGAATGTTGATAACTCCATTGTCAAAGATCAAATACTGGCCTTTAATCCCTTTTAAGATCCCGGTCACAGAGGGGTCTTTGTCAAAATTAAATGAACTGATCTTGGTTGGGTAGTCTTCTACTGGGAAGGCTAGATCAACTACCTCTTCATCGAGGCGCTCGATTGCTGTGGCACCAAACAGCTGTGCAAGTTCATCGAGTTTTTCCTGGATCTGAGGGATCAACTTCTGAGCACTTTGCTTCAGATCTAACTCTGGGTTGATACCTTTGAGCATGTTGCGCCAATTGGTTTTGTCGGCAATGAAATTTGCAAGTGCAACTTCCACCAAACCTGATTGAAGACGAGTTTGTACTTTAAAGATTGGCAACGCCTGTGTTGCCCCTTGATCTATCCAGCGGGTTGGGATCTGAGTGTGTCGTGTTATACCGACCTTCAATCCTGATGTATTCGCCAAATAGACATAGTGAGGGATCATACAGTTGGCTTCTCCCCATTCGGGTTCTCTGCAAGTACCTTGATCATAATGACAAGTTTCCGGCTTCATGATGCACATATCGCAGCTTGCGAGTTTTTTCATACACACAAAACAGTGGCCTTGGGAGTAGCTTTTTTTAGTTTTTTTACCACAACTACAACAATATATATTACCCGTGAAAGTCAAAGTTACTTCCTGGCCAAAGTAGTCATTTAAATTAATTAGCTGATCGCCAATGGGTAGCTGATATTGAATTGGGTTTGTGAGGGTGGCTTTAAGTTTACTTAGTGTGCCCTGCATCTTTACGCCCCTAAAGATGATACAAAAGGAGATCCTAGCAAGTCAGCCAAAAAATACCAATGATAAAATAAAAAAATTATATATTTCAATTGTTTGTAATTGATATTGGTTTTTGTTTTTATTTGCGTTATTTAAATAGAAAATAAAAAAAGCGGCTAATTATAAGCCGCTTTTATATGTTGCCTAATTTGCTTATTGCTCACGTGCAATTGCACGATAAGCAATATCAGTGCGGAACTCCACGCCTTCCCAGTGGATATCCTGGACCAGTGCATAAGCGCGTTTTTGCGCTTCTGTTACTGTGTGCCCTAGTGCTGTAGCACAAAGTACACGTCCACCAGCGGTTACAACAGCATCACCTTGCTGTTTAGTGCCAGCATGGAATACCTTCTCGCCTTCTGAGTAATTTACTTGAAGGCCTGAAATTGCATCCCCTTTAGGGTAGCTTGCAGGGTAACCCTTCGCAGCGAGTACAACACCGACAGCAGCTCTTGGATCAAACTGAATCTCCGTTTGATCAAGCTCTTGACGATTTGCAGCTTCAATCAAAGATACAAGATCTGATTGTAAACGAAGCATGATTGGCTGTGTTTCAGGATCACCAAAGCGACAGTTATATTCAATGACCTTTGGTGTACCGTCCGCTGTTATCATCAAACCAGCATATAAGAAGCCTGTATAAGGGTGGCCTTCTGCAGCCATTCCTTCTACCGTAGGGTAGATCACTTCATCCATAATGCGATTGTGGATCTCTTGAGTTACAACAGGCGCAGGCGAGTATGCACCCATACCGCCCGTATTAGGCCCTTGATCACCATTGTATGCACGTTTGTGGTCTTGGCTGGTGGCAAAAGGTAAGACGTTTTTGCCGTCTACCATGACGATAAATGAAGCTTCTTCACCTTCTAAAAATTCTTCAATTACCACGCGGCTGCCGGCATCACCAAATGCATTACCTGCTAGCATGTCACGGATAGCTTCTTCCGCTTCAGCTTCAGTCATTGCTACAATTACGCCTTTACCGGCTGCTAAACCATCTGCCTTGACTACTATGGGGGCACCTTGCGCTTTGACGTATGCGATTGCAGGGTCAATCTCGGTAAAGGTTTGGTAACTCGCGGTTGGGATTTGGTGTCTAGCTAAGAAGTCTTTAGTAAATGACTTTGAGCCTTCAAGTTGTGCTGCTGCCTGAGTTGGGCCAAAAATGGCGAGGTCTTCAGAGCGGAAGCGATCAACAACACCAATCACCAGTGGTGCTTCAGGGCCAACAATCGTCAAAGATACTTTTTGCTCTTTTGCAAATGCAACAAGCGCATCAAGGTCTTCAACACCAATTGCAACGTTTTCCAATTTTGGTTCTAAAGCAGTACCAGCATTACCAGGTGCTACAAATACAGTTTTTACAGATGGGTTTTGAGCGGCTTTGAACGCAAGTGCGTGTTCACGGCCACCGCTGCCAATGACAAGTACATTCATGGCAAAGTTTCCTATTAAATCTTTTTAAACTTTAAAGTCATTCGGTCGCTTTCCCCAATCGCCTTGTATTGCGCTGACTTTTCATCACCTAGCGCAAGTCTTGGCGGTAGCGTCCAAACACCTCGAGGGTGATTTGCACTATCTAGAGGGTTGGCGTTAATTTCACTGCTTGCTACCAATTCAAAGCCTGCTTTTTTAGCCATTTCGATGACATAGCTTTGCTTCATATAACCTGAACGCTTTTGATCTTCTGTATCACGGTGCTCTGGTAAACGGTGCTCAACCACGCCTAAGATCCCACCAGGCTTAAGCGCCTTATGGAATGCTTTGAATGATTTAAGTACACCTTCGTCACCTGGACGCATATACCAGTTATGTACATTACGGAATGTTAATACCATGTCCGCTGAACCTGCTGGAGCGACATCATGATGCGTCAATGCAGAGAATTCAGTCATTTTGACTTCGCTAAAGCGTGCATCACTTGAAATCTTACCTTTAAATGCGGCCAATGATTTTTTGTAATACTCAACCTCTGAATCGGCCGGGAAGTGTGCTGCGTATAAAGTACCTTGGCCTTTGATTGTTGGCGCTAGGATCTCTGTATACCAACCGCCACCAGGTGCGATTTCAACGACAGTCATATTGGGCTTAAGACCAAAAAACTCCAATGTTTGGACTGGATTACGGTATTTATCACGTGCGCGATTATTCTCAGCGCGTTCACTGCTTTGTGCCGCTTTTGCAATATTTGCATTTGCACTATCAGAGCTCGTTGTACTGCTACAGCCTGTGATTGCAGTGACGATGCCTGCAGCGATTAATGCTTTAATACCTAATTTCATTATTCAGTTCCTTCAAGGTTATTGTGATTGTCTTTTGGTCAGAATACTTTAATTTGGTGCAAACAAAAAGCGCGAAACGTTAAACGTTTCGCGCTTGTCGATTAGTGGCGGAAATGGCGCATTCCGGTGAATACCATTGCCATGCCAGCTTCATCAGCTGCGGCAATAACTTCTTCGTCGCGCATAGAGCCTCCAGGTTGGATCACTGCGGTGATACCAGCCTCCGCAGCAGCGTCGATGCCGTCACGGAATGGGAAGAATGCATCTGATGCCATGACCGAACCTTTCACTTCAAGGTTTTCGTCCGCAGCTTTGATACCCGCGATTTTCGCTGAGTAAACTCGGCTCATTTGGCCTGCGCCTACACCAATTGTCATACCATCTCGAGCATAAACAATAGCATTTGATTTAACGAACTTCGCTACTTTCCAGCAGAATAGCAAGTCTTTTAACTCTTGCTCTGTAGGCTGGCGTTTAGAGACAACTGTTAAGTCACCCAGTGTAACCATACCTTGGTCGCGGTCTTGGATAAGTACACCGCCGTTGACACGCTTGATATCAACACCGGTTGATTTCGCATCCCACTGACCACACTCTAAAAGACGTACATTTTTCTTTTCAGAAACAATCTCAGCAGCTTCTGCAGAAATGCTTGGTGCAATGATGACTTCAACAAACTGACGCTCGATGATAGCTTTGGCTGTCTCAGCATCTAATTCACGGTTGAAGGCAATGATGCCACCAAACGCAGATGTCGGATCAGTTTTAAAGGCTCTGTCATAAGCACTTAAAATGTCTTTGTCTTCAGCGACGCCGCAAGGGTTAGCATGTTTGACGATAACACACGCAGGCGCTTCGAAGCTTTTCACGCATTCAAGCGCGGCATCTGTGTCTGCAATGTTGTTGTAGGATAACGCTTTACCTTGTAATTGCTTCGCTGTTGCTACAGAAGCTTCTTCAATATCATTCTCTACATAGAATGCCGCATCTTGATGTGAGTTTTCACCATAGCGCATATCTTGCTTTTTGGTGAACTGCATATTGATAGTGCGTGGGAACTTAGTTTCTTCGGCAGCTTCCTCTGTGTAATCAGCAACAAGCTTACCGAAGTAGTTTGCGATCATGCCGTCGTATTGCGCCGTGTGCTCATAAGCAGCAATAGCCAGATCAAAACGTGTTTTATACGTTGTTGAGCCTTGGTTTTCTTTGATTTCAGCTAAAACGCGATCATAGTCGCTTGCATTAACCACAATTGTAACGTCTTTGTGGTTTTTAGCTGCGGCACGCACCATTGTTGGGCCACCGATATCAATGTTTTCAATTGCATCTTCTAGGCTGCAGTCAGCTTTTGCAACAGTTTGTGCAAAGGGGTATAAGTTAACTACAACCATATCAATAGCAGAGATACTGTTGTCTGCCATAACTTCTTCATCTTGGCCACGACGCCCCAAGATCCCACCGTGTACTTTAGGGTGGAGAGTTTTCACGCGACCATCCATGATCTCTGGGTGGCCTGTGTAGTCAGATACTTCCGTTACCTGAATGCCGTTGTCGGCTAGGAGTTTACAAGTACCGCCTGTAGAAAGAAGTTCAACGCCTGACTCAGCTAGAGTGCGGGCAAACTCAACGATACCAGTTTTATCTGACACGCTTAATAGTGCGCGACGAATAGGACGATGTATATCCATGATGGTTTTGATTTCCTCAATGATTAGTTAAGGGCTAGCTTAGAAAGGCTGTATTTTAGCTCAACTAGGATGAGAAAACGATGGAAATGATGTTAACGAGATTGAGAAATACTGAACTTTCTATATTGAGGTGGATAAAGTTAGGATTTCAATATTAAAATTGGGCAGGTTGTGACGAATAAAAAGTACTTTCAGTATATCACTGCGTAGGAAAGGGGCTCGAAAACGTCTTGGTAAAGACGTTTTCGAAAAATACGGATTAGTTCATGCCGTACTTTTTAAGCTTCTTACGAAGAGTACCACGGTTGATACCCAGTAAGATTGCAGCACGAGTTTGGTTACCACGTGTGTACGTCATCACTTCTTCTAGTAATGGTGCTTCAAGCTCTGATAAAACTAGCTCATACACATCTTGCACGTCTTGACCATTTAACTGCTTTAAGTAGTGGTGGACAGCTTTTTTAACTGCATCGCGTAGTGGTTGCGGTTTCTCTTGTGACTGAACATGAGCGTTAGTGATAAAAGGAGAAGTCACATTTTGTTCGAACATCTTTATGTCTCTTTCTTAGTTAGCTGCTAGTGTTTCAAAATAGTTTTCTAATGCCTCGATTTGCGCTTTTGGCTCCTCAAGTGCATTGAATACTCGCCTAAATTGACCTTCTTGGTCATGGGACTGCAAGTACCAAGATACATGTTTGCGTGCGATGCGCGCACCCATTGGTTCACCGTAAAACTGATGGAGGTTTACAAGGTGCTCCATCAATATGCCACGCACTTCGGATACTTCCGGTGCAGGCAAGTGTTTTCCAGTTCGCAAATAATAGTCTATCTCTCGGAAAATCCAAGGACGACCTTGGGCGGCTCGACCAATCATGATGGCATCTGCGCCCGTATAATCCAAAACCTGTTTTGCCTTTTCTGGGGACGTTATGTCACCATTTGCAACAACAGGAATAGAAACCGATTGCTTTATCGCTTTGATAGTGTCGTATTCTGCTTCACCTTTATACATGCAAGCACGGGTTCTCCCGTGTACTGCCAGTGATGCAATACGATTGCGCTCGGCTATTTTCGCAATTTCAACACCATTTCGGTTTTCCGGATCCCATCCTGTGCGGATTTTCAAAGTAACAGGTACATCGACTGCGCCAACGACAGCTTGCACTATTTCTTCAACTAGATCTGGATACTGCAATAGTGCAGAACCTGCGAGCTTCTTGTTCACTTTTTTGGCTGGGCAACCCATATTAATATCTATGATTTGCGCGCCATTTTTGACATTGAATTGTGCAGCCTGTGCCATTAGCTCAGGATCTGCTCCTGCAATCTGCACTGAGCGTATTCCCGACTCACCAGAATGATCCATACGGTTCATTGACTTATCAGTTTTCCAAACCTTTGGGTTTGATGACAACATTTCTGATACCGCTAACCCTGCGCCAAGACGCCGACATAACTGTCTAAATGGTCGGTCGGTTATACCAGCCATTGGAGCTACGATTACATTGTTATCAAGTTGGTATGGACCAATACGCACTACTATTCATCTGCCTCATTTCAAGGGGCGCTAAGTTTACGGTTTTTTTTGCAAAAATCAAAGGCTATAAATTGAACATAAGTGTTTTTTTTTTGAACTTTTTGGGTTGACTTTTGGTAACAATATGAAGGGCTACATAAATTGCTGTAAATTTGTTCAAAAAATCTTTTTGGGCTTAATTGGAGTCTGCCGATTGGCTGTAAATAAAGCGTAAAGCCTGTTAAGTTCAGGCCTTACGTGTAATAGATTACTAACTCAGAAGATAGTCGTTACACTTGTTATTGTTTTGTAATTCCGCTAACTCGTGTCCACTCACCCTCTTGCTTTATTGCGTCTAAATCAATATGTGGGGCGTATACGTCTGCGACAGATTGCGCTTGCTCTTCTAAGATACCTGACATGGCGATTGCACCTTTTGGCTTCAAAAAGCCCAGAATAATTTCATGGAGCTCGCGTAGTGGTTGTGCCAAGATATTTGCAACAACAATGTCGGCTTTAAAGTCAGGCTGGTTTTCCGGTAAATAGACTTCTAGCTTGTCAGCGACGCCATTTCGCTCCGCGTTATCTCTGCTTGCTACCAGCGCTTGTGGGTCGATATCTATGCCGATAACACGCTCAGCGCCAAGTTTGATAGCAGCGATACCTAAAATACCTGAGCCACACCCAAAATCGACAACCGTTTTACCGCTTAGATCCTGTGCCTCAAGCCACTTTAGACATAGTGACGTGGTTGCATGTGTGCCTGTACCAAATGCTAACCCAGGATCTAAAAGTACGTTTACTGCGTCAGGTTCCGGTATGTCACGCCAACTAGGACATATCCATAAACGTTCACCAAACTTGATTGGATGGAAGTTATCCATCCACTCTCTTTCCCAGTCTTTATCTTCTAGCTGCTCGACTTTATATTTTGGCGCTTCGGCCATATTGTCAGTTAGGTAGTCAACGACGGATTGCATATCATGGGTCGCTTCAAACAAACCTATCACTGTTGTTTCAGGCCATAAAATGACTTCTCCTGGCTTAGGCTCATAGACAGGGTTATTTTGGCTATCGATGAATGTGACAGATGGGCACCCAATGTCCATCAGCAAATCACTGATCAGGTCTGCCGTTTCTTTGTTAGCATCTATTCGGATTTGGATCCACGCCATAGTGTTGTTCCTATTAAACTTTTATCATCTATTGATTGCGCGCAACATTTCACGGCTATTACACGTGATAAAGAGCGCGACAGATTGCGTGTATATGGACTATAAGCTTATTCCAGCAGTTGTAGGGATACACACATTTTATTCAAATAAAAAGGCCGCATAATGCGGCCTTTTTCTGTATTTATTACTCTTAGCCTTTGACGTCTAAGAAGCTTTTCAGCAGATCAGAACGAGAAGGGTGGCGAAGTTTGCGCAAAGCTTTCGCTTCAATCTGACGAATACGCTCTCGGGTTACATCAAACTGCTTACCAACCTCTTCTAACGTGTGGTCAGTGTTCATATCAATACCAAAACGCATACGAAGTACTTTTGCTTCTCTTGCAGTTAAGCCTGCAAGTACTTCATTGGTGGCACCACGAAGGCTTTCCATTGTTGCAGAGTCAATCGGAGATTCAATGGTTGTATCTTCGATGAAATCACCTAAGTGCGAATCTTCATCATCACCAATAGGTGTCTCCATTGAAATCGGCTCTTTGGCAATTTTTAACACCTTACGGATTTTATCCTCTGGCATCATCATGCGCTCAGCTAATTCCTCAGGACTAGGCTCTCGACCCATTTCCTGTAGCATCTGGCGAGAGATACGATTAAGTTTATTAATCGTTTCAATCATGTGCACTGGTATACGAATGGTTCTAGCTTGGTCTGCAATTGAACGCGTAATGGCTTGTCGGATCCACCAAGTCGCATAAGTTGAGAACTTATAACCACGACGGTATTCAAATTTATCAACCGCTTTCATTAGACCAATGTTACCTTCTTGGATCAGATCCAAGAATTGTAGGCCACGGTTGGTGTATTTTTTAGCGATTGAAATTACAAGACGTAAGTTAGCTTCAACCATTTCCTTTTTCGCACGGCGGGCTTTCGCTTCACCTATGCTCATACGGCGGTTGATGTCTTTGATGCGCTCGACACTCAGACCAGTACTTTCTTCAATGGCTTTAAGTTTATTGACGCAGCGCTCGATTTCAGGCTTAACCTCACGAAGTTTATCTGAATGTTTTTCTCCAGATGCGATTTCTGCATCAATCCAAGCGACATCAGTTTCGTTGTTAGCAAAATGCTTAACGAACGTTTTCTTCGGTAACTTAGCAATCTGAACAGCTTGCTTCATGATGATACGCTCTTGAACACGTACTTTGTCCATCATTTCTCGCATGTTATTAACCATGCGGTCAAACTGCTTAGGTACTAATTTGAATTTACGGAATAGCTCGCCGATTTCTTTGATTGCAGCTTGAGAATCTGGGTGGCTACGACCTTTGTCTTCGAAACATTGACGTGCACTGGTATATAAAGAACGTAACTCTTCGAAATGTTCACGGGCAACTTCAGGATCTGGCCCTGATTCACCTTCTTCCGAATCATCGTCTTCATCACCTTCATCGTCTTCGTCGTCTAAGTCTTCTTCACTTAGTTCAGAACCAATATGGGTTGCTGAGATGGTTGCTTCATCATCTTCCAGTGAGTCAAAAAAGCCAGTAACGATGTCGCTTAGGCGCATCTCTTCAGCTTCGTATTTGTCCCACTGTTCAAGTAAATACGTGATTGCTTCAGGGTATTCAGCAACAGAGATCTGTACCTGATTTATTCCCTCTTCAATACGCTTTGCTATTAGTATTTCGCCTTCCCGAGTCAGTAGTTCAACGGTGCCCATTTCACGCATATACATACGTACAGGGTCAGTTGTTCTGCCAATTTCTTTTTCTACCGTTGCTAGCGCAGCTGCCGCCGCTTCTGCTGCATCCTCGTCGGTGGTTGTTTCTTGCATCATCAGCTCATCGGCATCAGGGGCTGCTTCAGAAACCTGAATACCCATATCATTTATCATGCTAATGATATCTTCGACTTGATCCGAATCTATGATGTCTTGTGGAAGGTGATCGTTAACTTCTGCAAAAGTTAAGTAACCTTGCTCTTTACCTTTCTGAATCAGAAGTTTGAGTTGTGACTGAGGAGATTGATCCATAGAGATTTTTGCTTCCACTCTGATAAAGTTTATACAACGGGCGCCAGCTAAAAACAGCGTTATTTTGGTTGACGCAGTGAATAGAACATTATAACACCAAAAATTAATTTTGACCAGTTCTACGAGAGCCTAAAGCTTGTGTTAATAACGCACACTCCAGTCGTTCATCGCTACTTAGGCCTTCTGTTTTGTCTTTAATAAGTAAGGTCTCAAGTCGCAAATTTAAACACTGATCTTCAATAAATTTAAATGTATGTTTAAATTCATCCTCTAAAGCTTCTTCATGAATATTATGCTGCCAAGTGGCTAGCTTTTTTAGAGCCTCATAATCTTGGCCATTTCTAAAAGATTCTAAAATGTGTGCGGTGGTATATTGAGTGTTTTCTAAACATGTCTGTTGTAACCTTAAAAACAACGCCATGCCAGGTAATTGCATATGTGCAAGCTCGGGTAAATAGTCGACGCTTTGCGCAAGCTGGGGGTGTTGTAACAATAAACCGATAGCACGGCGCATCGGTGTTACCTTAAACTTTCGTTCAATGGTATGTTGTTTTTTAGGGGTCGAAAGCTTAGCTGTGAGCTGCTCGCGTGTGCGCCCGATCAATCTTGCTAATGTAGTGAGCAGAGATTCTTGGTAAAATTCACTGGGTATTTTATTGATCAGTGGGATCGCTTCTGCAAGTAACTTGGCTTTTCCAGCATCAGTTGTTAGGTCGCATTGTTCAGATAGTCTATTAAAGAGGACTTTACTGTAATCATCTGCGCTTAATAGCCTTTCTTCGAAACGTACTTTTCCTTCTTTTTGCACCAAAGAATCAGGATCTTCTCCATCGGGTAAAAATACAAACCCAAGTGATTTACCATCTTTGAGATTGGGTAAAGCATGTTCAAGTGCACGCCATGCGGCATCTCGTCCAGCTCTATCACCATCGTAACAGCACACAACTTTATCAGTATTTCGAAACAATGTTTGCATATGCTCAAGGGTTGTCGCAGTACCAAGAGCAGCGACTGCATAGTCAATACCATATTCTGAAAGGGCTACTACATCCATATATCCCTCTACGATAAGCACTTGTTCTAGTTTTTTATGTGCTTGTTTTGCTTCGTAGAAACCGTACAGTTCAAAGCTTTTGTGGAATATTCTGGTTTCTGGTGAGTTCAAATATTTCGGGCCTTGATCTTGACCCATAACTCGACCACCAAATGCGATAACCCGGCCTCGTTTGTCACGAATAGGAAACATCAAACGGTCACGGAAAAAGTCGAATTGCCTACCAGGTGTCTTTTCACTTGCCAGTTTTAATTCTACAAGTTGTTGCCGCTGTGACGGGTTGCGTGCAAGCTTACCAATTAAGGCATCCCACTCAGGCGGCGCATAGCCGATTTGAAATTTGCTGACTGTTTGTTCTGAAAGCCCTCGCCCTCTGACATAGTTTTGTACTTGCGCTGCATTACTATGTGTATTTAATTGCTGCTGGTAAAAGCGGGTAGTGTGCATCATCAAGTCATAGTCTGACTTCTTTTCTTCAAAGCTTCGTTGTGGTCCGCCGATCCCTTGTTCTCTCGGGATCTCAAGGTTGTACATACTAGCGAGTTCTTCAATGGCATCAACAAACTCAAGTTTGTCGTACTCCATCAAAAATGAAATGGCATTACCATTCGCACCACAACCAAAGCAATGATAAAACTGCTTATCTCTAGAAACGGTAAATGACGGGGATTTTTCATTGTGAAACGGACAGCAGGCCTGATAATCTTTTCCTGCTTTTTTTAGGCCAACACGACCGTCAATTAATTCGACGATGTCAGTTCTAGCCAATAGGTCATCGATAAACTGTCTTGGAATTTTGCCAGCCATAGTTTTCCTAACGCTTATACGAAGAAACCGAGCACGAGGCTCGGTTTACTAATTTCATACATTTGTATGTGGGTAATTATGCGCTTAATCTTTGTTTAATTAAACCAGAGATTTTGCCCATGTCGGCACGACCTTCCGCTTTCGCTTTGATCATACCCATTACTTTACCCATGTCTTGCATACCAGCTGCGCCTGTGTCAGCGATTGCAGCATCGATCATCTCAAGTACTTCTTCTTCAGACAAAGGCTGAGGTAAGAATGACTCAAGCACTGATATTTCACCAGCTTCGATTTGTGCTAAGTCTTCTCTTCCAGCATCAGTATACTGTGTGAAAGAGTCTTTACGCTGTTTAACCAGTTTAACCAACACCGAGGTGATACCAGCATCATCTAACGTTGTCTGGTTATCAATTTCGCGTTGCTTGACTTCAGCTAGAGCTGCTCTGATAGCCGTAAGACGAGGTTTGTCTTTGGCTTTCATTGCTTCCTTTTGGGCGTCTTTTAGCGTCGCTAATAAGCTCATATGTACAAGACCAAATGTTAATTAGTATAGTTTAACGCGACGTGCGTTTTCACGAGAAAGCTTCTTCATGTGACGCTTTACAGCTGCTGCTTTCTTACGCTTACGCTCTGCAGTTGGCTTCTCATAGTGCTCGCGACGACGAACTTCTGAAAGGATACCTGCTTTTTCACATGAACGCTTGAAACGACGAAGTGCTACGTCAAACGGTTCGTTTTCTCTTACTTTAATTACTGGCATTAAAAATTCACCTACCTAAATAATGAGCTTGGCTCAAATTGACCGAAAAATGGTCAATTGGTTCAAAAATGGTGCGGTATTGTAAGCCGAAGCGAGACCGCGTGTAAAGATCAAATTATAGCGGATCTCAATAATTGTGTCATGTACTAATATCCGTGGGCTATTTAAGATGCTGATATGTCAGTTCGACGAAAAAGCATGCAGCTCACTTGTCCTGCCTTTTTCTCTTTTAGCAACTGCCAGTTAGCTGGAAAATTTGGTTGTGCTTCTTTCTCAAATTCAACATAAATTAGCGAATCATGATTTAGCCACCCAGCGCTTTCGAGCAATTCGCAACAGGGAGAAACAAGGTTCTTTCTAAAAGGAGGATCGAGATAAACAATGTCGAAATTGCGTTGTTGTGAGTTGTTACTCAAATAATCTAATGCATTACTGTTTATGACCTGTGCGTTATCCAACGCAAGTGTTTGTATATTTTGTTTGATTTGGGCTGCGGCAGTTTTGTCCAATTCTATAAAGGTTGCATGATTGGCAAATCGCGAAAGGGATTCAAAACCTAAGCTGCCAGAGCCGGCAAAACAATCAAGAACATCTGCATCTCGGGTGTCAGCCATTAGCCAATTGAATACAGTTTCTTTAACTCGATCGGTCGTAGGCCGAAGGCCTTCAACATCTTTAACTGGTAATTTTCGGCCTTTAAATTTACCGCTAATAATTCGAATGTGGCCATCCGTTCGAGTTTGAGGCTTTCTTTTTTTCATATATTTTCACTATCGAGTTGGTTGTGCTCGATTATAAAGTTTTCATCTACTTGGAACATGATACACTACGCGCATATTATGGCGTTAACTTAGTGATTATAACAATTATCGCAAAGTCTTTTATGTGATTATTAATGTCTTTGTACAAGCCCTAGAGTCTAATAAACACTGGTAATAAGTGCAGCGCAGTCAATGCGACCTGCACAGCGTTGTGCTTTATGGTGGTGATCATAGATACGGTTATGGCGACTAAATCACGATACAAACTTTAATGGTATTAGTTGGTTATGGGAAAGAAAAACAAATTTTTATCTTGGTTGGGATTTGGTAAATCCGACAAAGAACAAGCAGAGCGTGAAGAAGCAGAACGTTTAGCCAAAGAGCAGGCAGAGCGTGAAGAAGCAGAGCGTTTAGCCAAAGAACAGGCAGAGCGTGAAGAAGCAGAGCGTTTAGCCAAAGAACAGGCAGAGCGTGAAGAAGCAGAACGTTTAGCCAAAGAGCAGGCAGAGCGTGAAGAAGCAGAGCGTTTAGCCAAAGAGCAGGCAGAGCGTGAAGAAGCAGAACGTTTAGCCAAAGATCAGGCTGAGCGTGAAGAAGCAGAGCGTTTAGCCAAAGAACAGGCAGAGCGTGAAGAAGCAGAACGTTTAGCCAAAGAACAGGCAGAGCGTGAAGAAGCAGAGCGTTTAGCCAAAGAACAAGCTGAACGTGAAGAAGCAGAACTTTTAGCCAAAGAACAGGCAGAGCGTGAAGAAGCAGAACTTTTAGCCAAAGAACAGGCAGAGCGTGAAGAAGCAGAACGTTTAGCCAAAGAACAGGCAGAGCGTGAAGAAGCTGATCGTTTAGCCAAAGAGCAGGCAGAGCTTGAAGAAGCAGAACGTTTAGCCAAAGAACAGGCAGAGCGTGAAGAAGCAGAACGTTTAGCCAAAGAACAAGCTGAGCGTGAAGAAGCAGAACGTTTAGCCACAGAACAAACAGTGCATGAAGAAGCAGAACGTTTAGCCAAAGAACAAGCTGAGCGCGAAGAAGCAGAGCGTTTAGCCAAAGAGCAGGCAGAGCGCGAAGAAGCAGAGCGTCTTGCTAAAGAGCAAGCTGAGCGCGAAGAAGCAGCGCGTCTTGCTAAAGAGCAAGCTGAACGCGAAGAAGCAGAGCGTCTCGCTAAAGAGCAAGCTGAGCGTGAAGAAGCAGCGCGTCTTGCGAAAGAGCAAGCTGAACGTGAAGAAGCAGAACGTCTTGCTAAAGAACAAGCTGAACGTGAAGAAGCAGAGCGTTTAGCCAAAGAACAAGCTGAGCGTGAAGAAGCAGAACGTCTTGCTAAAGAGCAAGCTGAGCGCGAAGAAGCAGAGCGTTTAGCCAAAGAACAAGCAGAGCGTGAAGAAGCAGAACGTCTTGCAAAAGAGCAAGCTGAGCGT
This sequence comes from Pseudoalteromonas obscura, assembly GCF_030135505.1. Lineage (NCBI taxonomy): Bacteria > Pseudomonadati > Pseudomonadota > Gammaproteobacteria > Alteromonadales > Pseudoalteromonadaceae > Pseudoalteromonas > Pseudoalteromonas obscura. The sequence continues at coordinate 764,941 of NZ_JASJUT010000002.1, read as the reverse complement.
GAAGAAGCAGAACGTCTTGCTAAAGAGCAAGCTGAACGTGAAGAAGCAGAACGTCTTGCTAAAGAGCAAGCTGAGCGTGAAGAAGCAGAACGTCTTGCTAAAGAGCAAGCTGAGCGTGAAGAAGCAGAGCGTTTAGCCAAAGAGCAGGCAGAAGCAGAAAAACCAAAGAAGAAAGGCTTTTTTGCACGTTTAAAACAAGGTCTTTTGAAAACCAAAGAAAATATTGGCTCTGGCTTTGCGTCGATATTCCGAGGTAAAAAAATTGATGATGATCTGTTCGAGGAACTAGAAACACAGTTACTAACAGCTGATTTGGGCGTTGAAACGACCATGAAGTTGATTGATAACTTGACGGATGCAGCTGATCGCAAGCAATTAAAAGATGGCGATGCGCTATACGAGTTGATGAAAAGTGAAATGGCTGAGATCTTAAAAGATGCAGAGCAACCACTTGAAATTAATTCGGGTAAAAAACCTTACGTCATTCTAATGGTAGGTGTAAATGGAGTCGGTAAAACGACGACCATAGGTAAAATGGCGAAGCAATTCCAATCGCAGGGGAAATCTGTGATGCTGGCTGCTGGTGATACGTTCCGTGCAGCGGCGGTGGAGCAGTTACAAGTTTGGGGTGAGCGAAATGATATCCCTGTAGTCGCACAGCATACTGGTGCCGATAGTGCTTCTGTTGTATTTGATGCCTTTCAAGCCGCACAGGCTCGCAATGTCGATGTGCTAATCGCTGATACGGCAGGCCGTCTACAAAATAAAGACAACCTTATGCAAGAGCTTGAAAAAATTGCGCGAGTAATGAAAAAGCTAGATCCTGAAGCGCCTCATGAAGTGATGTTAACAATTGATGCGGGCACCGGACAAAATGCAATTAGCCAAGTTAAACTATTTGATCAGGCTGTTGGTTTGACGGGTATTACCTTGACCAAGCTAGATGGTACAGCTAAAGGTGGGGTTATTTTTGCGGTTGCGGATCAATTTAAGGTGCCAATTCGCTATATTGGTGTCGGTGAAGGAATCGATGATTTGAGAACCTTTAAGAGCGATGACTTTATCGAGGCACTATTTAGCCAAGATGATGAGAAGTAACAGCTAAGAGTTAGAAAGCGCCCACTTAGTCGAGGCGCTTTTTAACTTTAAGGATGGAGCGTACGCATTTTGTAGGTCGCATATGATTAAATTTGAACAAGTAAGCAAAACTTACCCTGGTGGTCACCGAGCTCTAGAAAAAGTAAGTTTCGAGCTTGGCAAGGGTGAGCTGGCCTTTTTAACAGGCCACAGTGGCGCAGGAAAAAGCACGCTACTGAAGTTGATAAGCTTAATGGAGCGCCCCTCTGCAGGAAAAGTATCTATTAACGATGTCGATTTAAACAGTATCTCCAATCGCCAAGTCCCTTTTGTTCGTCGTGATATCGGTATTATCTTTCAAAACCATCGATTACTTGAACGTTATAATGTTTTCGACAACGTTGCACTACCTCTGGTAATTGAAGGTACACACAGAAAGCATATTACTAAACGTGTTCATGCCGCATTGGACAAAGTTGGGTTATTGGACAAAATAAAGTGTCAACCTAGTACATTGTCTGGAGGAGAGCAGCAACGAGTCGGTATTGCCAGAGCAATTGTAAACTCTCCGCCTTTGCTGCTAGCAGATGAGCCAACAGGTAATTTAGATCCAGAGTTATCAATGGAAATTTTAAGCTTGTTTGAAGATTTTAATCGTCATGGTACATCTGTGCTTATCGCCACCCATGATTTGGGTTTGATTGCCCGTATGAAGTACCGTAGCTTGACACTTGATCATGGTCGCATGCTGCAAGACCCTCTAGCCATTGACCCTCTTAAAGGTGACTTTATCGGGGGGGCACTATGAGTTTGTTATTCAAAGGCCGCGGTAACCAAGTTAATAGCCAAGATAAATCTTTGGTTTTAAAGTTGTACTTTTTTGTACTGACCATTTTCCGGCACGGTATACACAGCCTCGGTGAGATGTGGCGCACACCCATGGCCTCTATGATGACGATTTTGGTTTTGGGCTTAAGTTTAACTTTACCGACAACGTTGTATGTAGTGGTAAAAAATGTCCAGAAAGTCAGTAGTGGGTTTCAAGAAGCGGCAGAGATATCTCTGTTTGTAAAAGAAGAGACGAGTGCTCAAGAGACTCAAACATTGGTAAAACGACTAGCGCTTTACCCCGAGGTAGAATCGGTCAGCTTTATTTCTCAATCTCAGGCATTAGAAGAGTTCAAGCAAATCTCGGGCTTTGGCCAAGCGTTAGATTATTTAGAAGAAAACCCCCTGCCCAGTGTGGTATTGGTGACACCAACCAAGCGTCACCGAGGCGCTGAAAGTGCTCAAGTATTATTAGAAAAACTTGAAAGTGAGCGTGAGGTTGAGTTTGGTAAATTAGATATTGAATGGCTTGAACGCTTGAATGCACTGCTTGGCTTATTAAAAGAAAGTGTCTTCACAGTGGGAGTCTTATTGCTAAGTGCTGTGGTGTTGATTATTGGCAATACTATACGCTTATCGATTATGGACAAAAAAGAAGAGATCCAAGTATTGAAGCTTGTCGGGGCAACCAATACCTTTATTCACACTCCTTTTTTATGGACAGGGATATGGTACGGTATCGTTGGAGGATTGGTCGCTTTTATATGTGTTGTTTTGATGTTGTGGTGGCTTGAGTCTGCTGTATCTCTTGTTGTTGGTGTTTACCAAAGTAACTTTGTATTGGAAGGATTAAACCTCTCAGAACTGTCTCTCTTGCTTATGTTAGCTATTTTTCTCGGTTTTATCGGATCCTATCTATCAGTACAAAAATATATCCGAGAGATCGAGCCTGAAAAGGTGTAATTTTTATTGTTTAGCAGACTTGTTTGAAACAAGTCTGCGTTGATTTCCCCGCTACTTGCTACCACGTTAAAAATCAGTGATTATTAACTCTTTAAATATCAATGGTTTATTTGTTCATTTATTGTTAATAATAAAAAGCTTGATCTTTGGTCAGGAAAAGTAGTAGATTGCAGTTAGCACTCTAAGGGTTAGAGTGCTAAAATAGACTAAGAATTTATCACTGAGGTGAAAAATGAGTAAAGACACATATGCAATGGCATTAACAGTAGGACAGCAAAGTGCAAGTATTGAAGGGTATTTGCAGGCTGTTAGCACTATCCCTATGCTGGATGCTGAAAAGGAACACAAGCTTGCAACTCGTCTTCATGAAAATGGTGACTTAGATGCAGCTAAACAGCTCATTATGTCTCACCTCAGATTTGTAGCGCACATCGCAAAAAGTTACTCAGGGTATGGTTTACCACAAGCAGACCTTATTCAAGAAGGTAATATTGGTTTGATGAAAGCGGTAAAACGATTTAATCCTACTGTAGGTGTTAGATTGGTTTCTTTTGCCGTACATTGGATTAAAGCCGAAATCCATGAATATGTACTTAAAAATTGGCGAATTGTGAAAGTTGCTACTACTAAAGCACAGCGCAAATTATTTTTTAACCTTCGTAAAAACAAAAAACGTTTGGGTTGGTTCAACCAAGAAGAAGTAAGTACTGTGGCTTCAGAGTTGGGTGTTAGCGAAAAAGAAGTACGTGAAATGGAATCTCGCATGAGCGGGCAGGACATGGGCTTTGATTTAGGCTCTGATGAAGATGAAGGTACGCAAAGCGGCAACTTCTCACCAGTACAATACTTAGCAGATTCGAACAGTGATATTGCTGAAGTGATCGAAGAAGAGCAGTTTCAGCAGCAGTCACAAAATCGCTTGTTGGCAGCAATGAAAACGCTAGATGAACGCTCTCAAGACATCGTTGCAGCAAGATGGTTAGCCGAAGACAAGGCCACACTACAAGACTTAGCTGATAAATATAGTGTTTCTGCTGAACGCGTTCGCCAGCTAGAGAAATCAGCAATGAAAAAACTACAGGCTGCTATGAGCTAAGACTCACTAGTAATAATTCTAAGAATACCGCCCCAATAATGGGGCGGTATTTTTTTGTGTCATAAAAAATTGAGCTTACAAGTGTACGCTTATTTGATTATAATACACCGTTCAAGTTATAGGAGCGCTGAGTTTGTTAGCTTTATTACGAATTTTGGCTATGGCCATATTTATTGTTTTTAGTTGTATTTTTGGTTTGGCGCTATGTATTGTCAGGCCGTTTCACCGAAATAACGTGCATATTATCGCCTCTTGGTTCGGCTCTATGGCTAAAGTCATCGGTGTAGATCTGGTGATAGAAAGAGAGCCCGGCGTCGCTAAGGTTGGGCCTGCACTGTATGTGGCAAACCATCAGAACAACTATGATTTGTTCACATTGCCAGCTGTAGTGCCACGCAATACAGTGAGCATGGGTAAAAAAAGTCTGAAGTGGATCCCATTTTTCGGTCAGCTTTATTGGTTATCGGGCAATATTTTAATTGATAGAGCTAACCGCTCAAAAGCAGTTGGTACGTTGGACAAATCAGTTGAGAAGATCAAACAAAAAGGCTTGTCACTGTGGATGTTTCCCGAGGGAACTCGTAGTTATGGCCGCGGGCTTTTACCTTTCAAAACAGGGGCTTTTCATGCAGCCAAGAATGCTCAGGTTCCCATTATTCCAGTCTGTATGAGCTCGACTCAAGATAAAATTAAACTAAACCGCTGGAACAACGGTAAAGTGTATATTTCGATGTTGGCCCCAATTGAGTTATCAGATGATTGCTCTGCAAGAGAGCATGCAAATAGTATTCATGCTAAAATGGCCGATAAAATCGCACAATTAGATAAAGGTGAATAAAGCTGATGGAAAATTGGCAAGAGATCAGTGAAGACATCGTAGAATCACTACTTGAAGATGGCTCTAACCCGGAAAAACTTTACGAAGTAGAGCACCACTTTGTATGTGAAGACTTTGATAAACTGGAAGAGGCAGCTTTAGCGGCCTTTAAGCTCGGTTATGATGTTGAAGAGCCAGCAGAGCTAGAACTTGAAGATGGCGGAAAAATCTGGGGCTTTGACATTGTTGTAGAAGCAGAGCTCAACGCAGAAGTTATCATGGAGGATGTCTCTAAGTTGGTAGCCGTTGCTGAGCAAACTGGCGTTGAATATGATGGTTGGGGTACTTACTTCCAAGATTGATCACGTCTCGCTTATAGCAAAAGAAAGAAATGGATTTCTCTCTACCTCTAATTACTAATCCTTTATTCTTGTATTTATATCTAGTAGTAGACAATTTAGTCGTAACTATGCATATTATTGCGGTTTGATTAAAAAAGCTTCTCTAAGGAACCATGCACGCAACTATTCCCATCAGTGAACTTGTACCAGGTATGTTTGTAGATAGTGTCCACAAATTAAAATCTGATGCAGAAATTAAATTAAAGTCACGGGGGATGGTGCGTAATTCGGCGATTATTTCCAAGCTTGAGGCTGATGGCGTACTCGAACTTAATATTGATGTTGCCCAAAGCCAAGTACCAGTGCCTGAGCGCTTTATCAGTGCGCATGTTGCCAACGTAGAAGGAAAGCATATAGGGCTGCAGGATGAGGCTGCTCAGGGAGCTGATGAGGAGGTACTATTAACTTCTCATGGCAATCAAGCTTTACCTACAGCAGAGGTGTTTTCAGCAGCATTAAATCAGTTTGAAGTGCAAAACAAAAAACTACAATTGCTTTACGGCAACATCTTAGGTGGTGAAGCGCTGCAGATGCATCTCGTTAACGATATTTGTCAGGAGATCATTGCTTCAGTTACTCAACACAGCAATGTTATGGCGATATTGACGCGACTAAAAGACAAACGGAGCTTTAGTTGGCGTCATATGATCAACAGCACAATTTTGATGACTATATTTGCCAAGTATTTAGGCCTTAAACCACATGTTGTCGAACAAATGGCGATGGCTGCAATGCTACATGATATTGGTAAAAGTAAAGTGCCACAGAGCATTCAAGAGAAAAAGTCACCGCTGACTGAAAACGAAACGCGTCACATGCAAAAGCATGTTGCTTATTCAGTTGCAATGATAAAGGAAGAAAGGGGAGTAACTCCATTGATTATCGACATGGTAGTGAATCACCATGAGCGACTAGATGGCAGCGGTTTCCCAAGAGGGCTGGATGGGGAGCGGCTTAGTAAAGCTGCAAGGGTAATGGCAATTGTGGATACTTATGCGACACTCACCACACAACAGCCGGGTAGCAATGCGATAGAGCCTGTCCACGCACTTAGGTTCTTACTCTCAAATAAAAACCAGTTTGATGCTGTGCTTGTGCAAAAATTTATAAAATGTATTGGTATTCATCCGGTGGGCACAATTGTGAAGCTGACCAATGATCGTTTGGGGCTGGTTATGGCTGGTAATGATGCTTTACCGACTTCCCCCGTTGTAAGAGTATTTTACAACGTAAAGCATATGCACCAAGTGACATTGAAAGATTTAGATCTAAGTGCGAGAGATGATGTGAAAATTGTCGCCAATGTTAAACCTCTCGATTATCAAATTAATTTATCCCGTCTGTTGCAAGAGAGTTTGCTTGTTTAGCTTGTTTGCAACGCTTTAGCTTTTGCACTTTTGCAGACAACAGCGCACCTGCTAGACAACTAGACATCAATACAATCCAGAGCAATGTGCCTTTTTCGCTATGTAGTGCAAAGCAACAGCAAGCTAGTGCAGCCAAAGCAGCAAGAATAGCGCCCAGCCAATAATGATTAACGGGGTTGTCACATTGTCCTGCTCTTTGACAGGCACAGTAATTTGCTTTGCATAAACAGTACACGCTGACGCCTGAAAACAGCAGCGCTGCCATAATCAATAACACCATCATGGTATTTCTCCTCACATTGATGGCAAAGAGTATATGTGAAACTCGCCCTTGGTTCAATGATATTGAGAATTAGTCTCATTTAATGTTTTCTCTGAGGTGATTGAATTGTGGTCTGACTTGTTATTAAAAGTAATTAAAAGTTTTTATTTTGCGCAATCAGCTAGGTAAAAGTGTCAAAGTTGAAGATTTTTAATGTATGTTTCTGTAGTGTGTCGAGCCATTAATTTTATTGCAATTCAAAATAAAGAGGCAAGAATGAACAGAATTATGGTTGCACTATTAGGTGCAGGTGCAATGATCACATCCACGCATAGTTTGGCTGCTGCGTTTCAGTTAGCCGAGCAAAATGTGTCGGGTTTAGGTAGAGCATATGCAGGAGAGGCCAGTGTAGCAGACGATGCATCGGTAGTTTCTCGAAATCCAGCACTAATGAGTAAATTACAAGGAACACAGGTGAGTGTTGCTGCCATGTATGTAAAGCCTGATGTTAGCTTACAGGGCATTAGTACTAATAATGGGATACCAGCATCAGCGCTGGATAACAACAGCATCGCGCCTAGTGCAACTGTACCGAGTGCGTTTGTCACTACACAGCTCAATGACAAATGGTCGCTAGGTGGTGGTATGTACTCTCAGTTTGGCCTCGCAACAGAGTTTGATGATGACTATGTTGCCGGTCAAATCGCGGGGGAAACGGAAATTGTGACCATTAACTCTGGCATTGCAGCCTCTTATCAAGTAAATGATAAGTGGACCTTGGCACTCGGCCTGAACCATGTTTATGCTGATGCTAAAATCTTAAGAAACTTAGGCGCAAACAGGCTGGGTATTTCAAGTAATACCGAAGTTGTCAATCTTGAAGGAGACGACACAGGGTTTGGCTGGAATGTAGGCGCAGTCTATAACATTGACGCAGACAATCGTTTTGGTTTTCATTATCGAAGTGAAACAGATATCACTTTTAAGGGCACTTTCAGCAATCAGTTACCGGCAGTCGCCCCCTTCAATGGCACGGCTGGAAAGGCTTTATCTGGCAGCGTCGCGATCACGTTGCCGGCTATTGCAGAGGTATCCGGTTCTCATCAGTTAAATAAGCAAACCGCACTGCATTACAGTATTTTGTGGACTGGATGGAATAGCTTTCAGACACTGGCGGCGAATGTTGATAACGTAGGCACAGTGTTTAGCAAAGATGAGAACTTTAGTAATTCACTACGCTACTCGATTGGCACAGATCACCAGTGGAGTGAAGATTTAAAACTGCGAGCGGGTTTTGCGTATGATGAATCACCTGCAGATGAACATCATATGTCTATCTCTATTCCGGATACAGATCGCATTTGGTATTCGTTTGGTGCTGAATACCAATTGAGTAAAGTTGCGAGTGTAGATATTGGTGTGAGTATTATTCGTGGCAAAACTCAGCGTTTTGTTGAAAAAGACAACTCGGGTAGTGAGTGGGGCTTTAAATCAAAAGGCCATGCATCTGTATTTGGTTTACAGTACAACCACACACTTTAAACACTGAGTTGGTTTGAAATAAAAAGGGCTGCATTTGCGCAGCCTTTTTTTATAGTTTGTCTTTTAATTGATAAAGCAATGCATGCGCTTGCTTTGGTGTAAGATCATCTGGATCGATTGACTCAAGGAAACGTTCAACTTCCGATGGTTCTGGACTCAAAACAAGGTTGTGTTGCTGAGGTGAACTGGCTGGTGTACTGTCTACGACACTTTGATGTTGTTCGAGCAGAGTAAGCTTTTGCTTGGCGAGCTTGATGACTGCTTTTGGTACGCCAGCCAAGCTTGCTACTTGTAATCCAAAGCTTTTGCTCGCTGCGCCATCAAGTACAGTATGTTTAAAAGCAATGGTATCATTGTGTTCTACTGCATCTAAATGAACATTGACTAACCCAGACTGCTGCTCAGCAAGTTCGGTCAACTCAAAGTAGTGAGTTGCGAATAAGGTTTTTGCTGAAATCCTATTTGCTAAATAATCAGCAGTGGCGTATGCAAGCGATAGACCGTCATAAGTACTTGTGCCTCGGCCTATTTCATCCATCAATACTAGAGACTGCTCTGTTGCATTATTTAGAATGGTTGCCGTTTCTGTCATTTCGACCATAAATGTTGAACGGCCGGAAGCCAGATCATCGCTGGCACCAATACGTGTAAAGATACGGTCAACTTGGCCTATTTGAGCGCTGCTTGCAGGTACAAAGCTGCCTATATGAGCCATTAACACGATCAGTGCGGTTTGGCGCATGTAGGTTGATTTACCGCCCATATTTGGACCTGTGATCAACAGCATTTTTCTTTCTTTGCTCAGATGAACAGGGTTTGCGATAAAAGGCTCATTGCTGACGTGCTCCACGACAGGGTGACGACCCGCCTGGATATCAATTCCGTCGGCCGATGTCAGGTCAGGTTTGCAATAGTCTAGTGTCTGGGCGCGCTCAGCTAATGTATTGAGCACGTCTAAATCAGCAAGTGCAGCGGCCATTGTTTGTAACTGTTCTAGATAAGGTGCAATTAACTCGAACAATTGTTCATATAATTGTTTTTCTAAAGCCAGTGCTTTTGACTGGCTACCAAGCACTTTGTCTTCATGCTCTTTTAGCTCAGGAATGATGTAGCGTTCATTATTTTTCAGAGTTTGGCGTCGGATGTACTCAGGCGGCGCAAGATGAGCGCTGGCCTTACCAATCTCAATGTAGAAGCCATGTACCTTGTTATAGCCAATTTTCAGAGTGCTAATGCCGGTGCGTTCGCGCTCGCGCTCTTCAAGTTGATCGAGGACATCAGTCGCGCCTTCACTCAGCGCGCGCCACTCGTCTAACTCGGCATTGTAGCCTGTTGCTATGACACCGCCATCTCTTATTAATACAGGCGGGTTGTCTATGATCGCACGCTCTAATAAATCTTGTAAATGCGGTAGCTCAGGAGATTGGGCCTTGATCTGCTGAATGCGTACATCATTACTCTCGTTGAGAAGTTGATGAAGAGGTGGTAGTGCTTGAAGGGCACTGCGAAGACGAGTTAAGTCTCTCGGCCTAGCATTACATAGAGCAAGCCTTGCAACTACACGTTCAATATCCCCAATTTGGCGTAAAGCATCGTATAATTCCATGCCTAAATGCATATCAATGATACTTGAAATGGCATTTAGACGACCGTTTAGCTCATCTCTGTCTCTGATTGGCGTATGAATGCGACGTTTGAGCAATCGAGAACCCATAGGGGTGGCAGTTTTATCTAGTACTTGGGCAAGCGTATTGTCGATAGAGCCAGATAAATTTAGAGTCAACTCTAAGTTTTTTCGTGTTGCCGCGTCGAGAATAACGGCGTGCTCATTTTTTTCCAGCGTAATTGCTCTTATGTGGGGCAATGCTGTGCGTTGAGTATCTTTGACGTATTGCATCACACAGCCAGCCGCAATTAAGCCCGCGGTCGCATTTTCAACACCGAAGCCAATTAAATCTTTGGTTTCGAATTGTTGGCAAAGCAAATGCCTTGCTGTATCTAAATCAAACTCCCAGTCTGGACGACGGCGGCTACCTTTGACCTGCTCAAGTACAATGAGATTTTGGAATGATTCTGGGTATAAAAGCTCGGCCGGTTGCAAACGTTGCAAAGTTGAGATCAGTGCTTCATCTGTAGTGAGCTCGACAATATTAAATCGACCGGAGTTGATATCTAAATAGGCAACACCATATTTGCTTTTGTCTTGCCACACGGCAGCAAGCAGATTGTCTTGACGCTCTTGCAACAGCGCTTCATCGGTGACTGTACCGGGAGTGACAATGCGCACTACTTTACGCTCAACTGGTCCTTTGCTAGTTGCAGGATCACCGACTTGCTCACAAATAGCGACTGACTCGCCCATTTGCACGAGCCGTGCAAGGTAATTTTCAACCGCATGATAAGGTACGCCCGCCATAGGGATAGGGTTTCCACCAGCTTTACCGCGGTGTGTTTGCGAAATGTCGAGTAATTGTGCCGCGCGAACGGCATCATCGAAAAATAATTCGTAGAAATCACCCATACGGTAGAATAGCAGGATCTCTTGATGTTGGGCTTTGATCCTAAGATACTGCTGCATCATAGGTGTTTGTTGCTTTATAGTATGTTCAGAATAAAGATCTAATGACATGCTTCTACCTAAGGTTTTTTGTATGGAAATACACACTAAAATCGCCGCACTTGCGGCACAATTGGGCGCTATTCTAACGAATAAAAGCTTCGTGATCACTACCGCTGAATCTTGCACGGGTGGTGGAATTAGTTATGCGCTCACAGATACACCAGGAAGCTCTGCCTATATCGATCGCTGCTTTGTGACTTATAGCAATGAGGCTAAGCATGAATTGTTGGGCGTATCACAACAAACGCTAGTTGAGTATGGGGCTGTTAGTGAACAAACAGTTATAGAGATGGCGGCGGGGGCGAGAATAGCTGGTAACGCCGATGTCGCAATATCGGTATCGGGCATTGCTGGGCCGAGTGGCGGCAGTCAAGACAAACCAGTGGGTACTGTATGGTTTGCAGTAGATATACAGGAGAATACACATACATTTATCCAAGTATTTCCCGGAAGTCGAGCAGAAGTTAGATTGCAAGCCATTGAATTTATTTTAGAAAAAATAATTTCTTTAATAAAACAGTAAAAGGCTCTTGATACTGTAATTCTATACAGTATACTTGTTCGCATTACGCTAGATTGGAGAAACAGATGAACGATAACAAACAAAAAGCATTAGATGCTGCATTGTCGCAAATTGAGCGTCAATTTGGTAAAGGATCAATCATGAAGCTGGGTGATAGCCAAGCTTTAGACATCGAGTCAGTATCAACTGGTTCATTGGGACTGGATATTGCTTTGGGTATCGGCGGTCTGCCAACTGGTCGTATTGTTGAAATTTATGGACCTGAATCATCAGGTAAAACAACCTTAACACTGCAAACTATTGCACAAGCGCAAAAAATGGGTAAAACCTGTGCGTTCGTTGATGCAGAACACGCTCTTGACCCTGTATATGCAGAAAAACTGGGTGTTAATGTTGACGAATTATTGGTGTCTCAACCTGATACTGGTGAGCAGGCACTAGAAATTTGTGACATGTTAGTGCGCTCAGGTGCAGTAGATGTGGTCGTCGTTGACTCGGTTGCAGCGCTAACACCAAAAGCAGAAATTGAAGGTGACATGGGTGATTCTCACGTTGGTCTTCAGGCTCGATTAATGTCACAAGCATTGCGTAAGTTGACTGGTAACATTAAGCGTTCAAACACACTTTGTATCTTCATCAACCAAATCCGTATGAAAATTGGTGTGATGTTTGGTAACCCTGAAACAACCACTGGTGGTAACGCACTTAAATTCTATGCATCAGTACGTTTAGATATCCGCCGTATCGGTTCTGTGAAGGAAGGCGATGAGGTTGTAGGTAACGAAACGCGTGTTAAGGTTGTGAAAAACAAGGTTGCACCGCCATTTAAACAAGCAGAGTTCATCATCATGTATGGTGAAGGCTCTTCAAAGCAAGGTGAATTGATTGATCTTGGTGTTAAGCACAAGTTAGTTGACAAAGCAGGTGCTTGGTTTAGCTACAATGGCAATAAGATTGGCCAAGGTAAAGCTAACTCAATTAAGTTCTTAAAAGAAAACGTAGCGATTGCTGACGAGATTGAAGGCAAGTTACGTGAAATGTTGCTACTTCAAGCGACAATTAAAGATGAAGAAGGCGAAGATAAAGGCCTTGCAGACCTAGAAGATCAGCTATAACTCTTCCTATCTAGCGCATTTTCTAGAGTAAAAAGCCGCTTTTAAGCGGCTTTTTCGATCCTCGGTGTTTGTCTATGTTAAACACTGATAAGTCTTTGCTTGCTAGGTTACACTGCGCCGTCAAAGTCGAATTGTCGCCAAGATTCATAGACAAAAACAGATACAGCGTTGGATAAATTCATGCTGCGGCTATCTGGCTTCATTGGAATTCTGAGCCTTTGTTCTTCAGGTAGCGAAAAGATAATTTCCTCAGGCAATCCTCGTGTTTCAGGACCGAATAGTAAGGTATCGCCAGCTTGGTATTTTGGTGCGTGATGGTATGCTTTACCTTTTGTCGTACAGGCAAAAACGCGCTTTGGTTTGCGTTGCTCCAAATAAGCTTCGTACGACGGGTAGCGTTTTACTTCACTGAATTCATGGTAATCCAGTCCTGCGCGTCTTACTCGTTTGTCGTCCCAATCAAATCCCAGCGGCTCAATTAAATGTAATGAGTAGCCTGTATTGGCACATAAACGAATGATATTACCCGTATTTGGTGGGATCTCAGGTTGATATAAAACGATGTCTAACATGATTAACCTCTAACTCAATTTGAGCGCAGTATAGCTTATTGGACGTTGAGCAACTAGGAAATAAAGCCAGTTGTATGAAGCGTTATATTTTGGAGGTTATCAAATATATAGCATAGTCTGTATGTTTGCAGTGTGGTTGCTATTTACCAAAGAGGAGCACTAAATATAGGTAAATCAATGTTTTTTTGATGCAAAGTTTCTATCTAGCGATTAAATTATCGTATGATGAGAAGGTGGTCTTCTGCGTTATTAAGGGGGAAGTGTGGCGCAAAACTATGATGCATTAGTACGTTTTTCCAGCATTTTTACCATTGTAATGGCTGGTGTAATGATTGCTGCAAAAGCTTGGGCGTGGTTGTCTTCGGGCAGCGCAGCTATGTTGGGCTCTTTGACAGACTCGATGTTGGATGTGACGGCATCACTGATGAGCTTTTTTGTTTTAAGCTATGCGCTTCGTCCTGCGGATGACGATCATAGATTTGGCCACGGCAAAGCCGAGGCGCTGGCCGGGCTTGGTCAGGCGGCATTTATTTCCGGCTCAGCATGTTTGCTTGCTTTTCATGGGGTAGAGCGCCTATTTAACCCCGTTGATATCAATCAAAGCTTGTTGGGTGTGTGGGTAAGTTTATTTGCTATTATGTGCACTTTGTTGGTGGTTGTCGTTCAACATCAAGTGGTCAAACGGACACAATCGCTCGCCATTAAAGCAGATTCAATGCATTACAAAGGGGATATTCTTCTCAACATTGCGGTGTTGATCGCTATGATGCTCAGCCATTATCACATCGGTTGGGCTGATCCTGTATTTGCAATTGGTGTCGCGATATATTTACTGTATAACTGCTGGGGGATTGCGCGTGAAAGTGCTGATCATCTTATGGATAAAGAGCTCCCTGAAAGTGAAAAGGCAGACATTATTGCCATCGCCAACTCCCACGCGGCAGTATATGGCGTTCATAATCTAAGAACGCGGCAAAGTGGTAAAGTAAAGTTTGTACAACTCCATCTTGAACTTGACGATGATATGCCGTTAATGGAAGCGCATCAAATCGCTGACGAAATTGTTGCTCGGATCCAAGCTAATAGCGAAGGCGAAATAGACGTGTTGGTACATCAAGACCCAGTTTCTTTGAGTGTGACGGACTCGGCAAACTCATAACATTGGGCTAAAACAGCCTGACGGATCGCATCTATTTCACACAGGAGTTCATGTTTACCCGGATAAGTTTTTACGAAACACTGCTCTTGCCGTGCTGCAAAGCGGCTATGTGCATCACTATTTACGATGCTGTCATGCTCTGCGCTGGCGATGCTAATTGGGATTGATATTTGTTGTTTGTTAGTGTTTGCTGTTTCCGCCAGTGCAGCATAAAGCCAACCAAAGCTCACCCCCCCCAATTGCAATACATTGTAGGTATCATACAGTGATCTAAATTGTTGATATCGTACGCTGCAGCCTGTGAGTTCATTGTCAGAAAAAGGCTTTGACTGGTAAGGTTGTTGGCCAATAGCAAACTGTTGAGATTGGCCAAGTTTACAAGCAACATTGGCCACCCACTTTGCAAACCATACCGGATAGGGCGCAGTATTGATTGCAAACATTGGTGCTGATAAAAATGCGCCTTTGGCGGTCGTGTTTGGTGTATGAGCAAGATAATTTCGTACAATGGCGCCACCCATGGAGTGGGCTAAAAATAGCCAATTGTTGGTATAGGGGAGTACTTGTTTAGAAATGATTTGCTCGAGCACTTCTCTATATTGTTTAAAATGATCTATATGGCCTATCTGTCGATTCGCGAGTAACCGGGATGAGAACCCTTGGCCTGGGTGGTCAAAGGTGACGACCCCAATATTATTATTGCCAAGCTCCCACAGCAGTTCTTTATATTTGTAGGCACTTTCGATGCGACCGTTTACCAACAGTAAGGTGTATTTTGCGTGTTCAGGAATTTGACGTAGATAAAATATCTCGCCAAATGGCGTCGTTATATTCCCTTTGGTACATGATTGCCAATGTTGTTCAATGGCTGATTGATTGTCGAGAAGTGAAGTACTGTGACTATAAAACATTAGGGTTGCTGCAATGGAATTGTTAAGGTCACACTCAGACCTTGCTGATTTTTAAACTCAATATGACCATGATGCACTTTTATCGCATGTTGTGCAATTGCCAAGCCCAGTCCAAATCCACCCATTTTACTGCTATCAGGTGTTCTCGATTGAGAGGCTCGATAAAAAGGGATACACAACTTATCTAGCATTTCGTCACTGACACCCGGACCATCATCACAGACATGGATTACCAAATTTTGCTCTTGAATATGGCAGATAATACTTACTTTAGAAGTTGCGTATTTTAATGCGTTGCGAATAATGTTCTCTATCGCCCGATTGAGTAAAATGCCATCGCCATGTATTACCACTTCTGGTAATTCATTGGTGCTCAATAGCTTGCTGAGTTGTTGGCTTTCAAACTCGGCATCGTTAATGATGGGAGTCAGCAAATCAAAAAGAGAGATAGGGTGAGGTTCAAAATGATTGTTCCCTGATTCCAGTTTGGAGAGTTGCAAAATATCACTTAACATATGCTCTAACAGTTGAGACTCTTTTTCTATTCGCTGTAGGTAACAGTCAAGATCGCCGCTCGCTTTGCCCGCAGCAATACCTGTTGCCATTTGCAAGCGGGTGAGCGGGGAGCGAAGTTCATGTGAAATATCTGCGAGTAAACGTTTTTGGCTGAGCACTTGGGATTCAAGCTGTGACGCCATCGTATCGAAGTCCTTTCCCAATTGCCCCAGCTCATCTTGGCGACGGATATCTACGTTAGCACGTGCATCAAGTTTTCCATGAGCAAGTTTTGCGGCGGCCAATTGTAGTTGCCGGATAGGTTTGAGTAGCCCTCTGGCAAACCAATAACTGAGTAACATACTCGCAAGTAACAATACCAAGAGCTTCAACCATTGTGGCATTAGCCGGACTTTCAAAAATAGGTCACCTTCACGATTGTCTAGCACCATAAATAGCTGGAACTCGTCACCACGAAGTTGAACTTTTAATGGGCCATATGCGCGAAACTTCTCGGTATTGATGACCTTGGGCTCACCATCAATCGCAAAGTTTAAAAGTGCTAAGTCATACTCATACAAGGTTTGTGTACTGACAAGGCTTTTCTCTGCCTCACGGTGTTTTAAGTAAACTTTGGCACGCCTCGCATGTCGCCGATTGGAGATCACATGTTCAATTGATTTTTCTGGCGCTCGCTCAATATGCCGCTTAAGTGACTTTTTAAGGTGGAATAAGTTTTTTAGCATTGGTGGTGAAATATCTTTTGTCGCCAGCATGTCTGGCTGTAACAAACTGATGCTGATCAGCAGCAAAATTGTGCACAGGACAGTCAGCCAGAACCAAAAAAATACTTTAATTGCTAAAAACTTTTTCATATTAAGCCGTTAAAAAAATATACCCAGATCCACGTAAGGTCTTAATAAATGTATGACTACTGTGTTGAGCCAGTTTTTTACGTACATTGCTGACGTGCATATCAACGGAGCGATCGTATGCAACCAATGGACGCCCGAGAACACTTTGACATAGAGTTTGTTTACTGACGACTTCCCCGGCAGCTTTCATCAACTGGTATAACACTTCATACTCTGTTCCCGTAAGCGAAATAGGATGGTTGTTTAAACAGACCGTTCTTGAAGCCATATCCAATATTAGGCCATGTATTTCTAGTTGAAGATGTGAATTGTTTTGTGTGAGGTGCGCGACGCGGCGAGTGATGGCTTTGATCCTAGCGAGTAACTCTCTGTGATTGAAGGGCTTAGGTATATAATCATCGGCTCCTAGTTCAAGGCCAAAGATACGGTCAAAATCATCGCCTTTTGCAGTCAGCATTATCACTGGCGTCATCTTTTGTGCTCTTAGCGCTTTAAGTACTTCAAAACCATCTTTTTTGGGCATCATTACGTCTAACAGTATGACTGCATATTCATTTGTTAACGCACTTTGTAGACCCTGTTCCCCATCATATTTGCACTCGACGGTGAATTGCTCTCCCTCTAAGTATTCGGATAGCAGTTCACAAAGCGATTGGTCATCATCGATGATCAGGACAGAAGTACTCATAAATCTTTTTAACCTATTGTTGGAGTATTCATTTTACTTAACTATAAAAGGCTTCGAATTGAATTTACACTTCTTTACTCATCATGACGGTAAATTGTCAGGTTTAATATTGTTTGCACATTTTTAAGGAAAATAACGGAGGTGAGAAGTCTTGTTAATTACTTTTGACAAAACTTTACGTAGGCTTGACGTTGCTTTTCTTTCGGCTTGCTAAAGTAAACCCTGTCGTTAAACAGGACGCTCTCAATTAAAAGGAGTAAGAGCGACTTATCGCATACCAGCAATCAACCGGAGATACTTTGATGAATAAATTAGCCAGCCTATTACTAGCCAGTTGTATGAGTGTGGGTATGATCCCACTGAGTGCTTTAGCAGGTGACGCAAACGGTCATGAGCTTAAAGCAAAACATCACCATATGAAGCCGTTTGCACATTTAGAAAAGCGACTATTGTCGGAAAAAGCCATACGTCACCTTGCATTGACGCAAGAGCAGCAAACAAAATTAAAGACAGTTTTTACTACTTATAAAGCGCAGCTAGAAGATTTAAAAGAGTCTTACCCAGAGAAACCGCGGCAAGCATTTAAGTCAATCATCGAAGCTGAAACTTTTGATAAAGCACAGGCTCAGTTGTTGCTAGAAACACACTCACCAAAAAAACAGGCATTTATGCTGACTATGCTGGAAGCGAAGCATGCTATCCATCATATTCTCACCGAAGAGCAGCGCGATAAAATTGCGAAAAGAAAACGTAAATTCCTTGCCAGAATGCATCACAAAAACGATCAATAAAGCCTATTTTTGGCCGAACACAGCTGTTCGGCCAAACTATTTATTTAAGAAACAATAGCAGTTGGTTCCCAGCAGCGATGGTATTGTTTTCACCTTCGAAGATATTGCTCGTATTTTTGCTAATTACGGCTCCATCCAACCACTCGTAAACTTCTTTGTTGAAGGTAACCAACATTTCAACAGGAAAGTCATAGTCAGTTGGAAGTACCATTAGTACATTGGCAACTTCATCTATGATCAGCGCACCATCGTTAAACTCGACGCAAAAGTACAGGTTGTTCGCGACTTCCTTAAACCCGTTGGCAATATGCTCTAGGCGCTCTTTGCTTTTTCCTTGGGATTGCAATAATCCAAGCTCAACGTCCACTTCTTGAATAGATTCGACCAGTGAAGAAACGTCTTCGTCCTCAATGGGGTTTTCGCGCCAAAAATCATCTGCACTGAGCACGCCTTTGTCTACCTTGTGTCCCAAAGCCCCCATTTCATCTGGGGAAAAGTCGAAAAAGGCATCTTCAAATAAGTCTGCATTTTCGTCAGTTCTCAGCCCACCTGCATAAATTTTTTGGTTGTCTTTCAATGATTCTAAGACGTCTTTACTCTGCGCGTCTTTGTCTTTTTTGGTGGTTGAAAGGTAAAAATCTTTAAAGCTCTCATTACTTTTCTTAACTTGCTTCGCTAGGCGGTGGAAGTTGCTTAAATCCTTTTGCATAGAGATGTAATGAGTGACGTCACCCTGCTCATTTTTAATTTCAGAAATATTCCACTCCACAGGATACATGCTGCCATCTTTGCGGTAATTAATAGATGCGCCATAAAAAAAACCTTTTTCTTGTAATGCGGGAGTGAGTTTATCTATTACCCGTCGATTACTTTTTGGTCCTTGAAGTATTCGAGGGGATGTTCCTACCAACTCGGCCAGTTCGTATCCGGTATGGCGACAAAATACAGGGTTTGCATAAATGATCCGATAACCTGCACTTGGATCTGCGTCGGTAATCACTATTGCGTGATGAGAATGCATTAGGATTTGTTTTAACAACTCCAATGGAGAGCATTCGTTAAGCATTTGACTAAAAAACAGCATTTCTTCCATGTTTTTGGATTGGTGTGGCATGAGCAGGCCTTTATGTGGCTGTACAGTTGGATCTAAGTATTGTCTGGAACAGTCAAAAAGCCAAAAAATAGCAGAAAAACGCACAAAGTTACCCCTCTTCGATAGAAGAAGGGCAACAGCAATAGAGATTTAATTTTTGACAAATCTTGAAAGAAAGAGGAACTAAGAGACCATGGAATACCGGGCTTTCAAGGTTTTGTCTTGCTATCGTCTATATTATTGGCCTCGTTTGGATTGAAATTGGATTGCCGGAAAGCTTTCTAAATGCCGGATAAGCGCGGTTTGCGTACCTGTATTATTTAGGTATAAATCGATGAACTGCAAACTGGCTGAGTTTACGATCTCTGTGACTAGGTAAGGATCTATACTTCCCAAATATGCTTGGTTTCTATCTTGTGGAAAAACATAAGGGTAGTCAGAAAAATCCCAGTGTAGAGCACCGTCAATTTGCATCATGTAAGTGTCGGCGAGTTGTTGTTTGAATACTACGCTGTGGTCCGCACTTAACGGCAGCTCCGAGTGCATCATTAAATACGGCTTTGTAGAGGGCACGGTCGGCGATAAATTAAAATGGAGTCCATCAAAATTGATGGCTGCTTTGCATTGATATACCTGTTCGCAAAAGGCAGCTACAGTTGGGCCACCAAATGAGAGTCCAACGGCGGCTAAACGGGATAGGTCAAGTTTACCTTTAAAGGTTTGTAGGTGTTCGCCCAGATAATGCATCCCCCAATATTGTCCATATTGTAGGCGAGTCATTTGATCAAGTGCGAAGTGCATATCATCAACCCAAGTGCTGAGTGCTTTTCGATCGCCCTCGGTCCAACTCATCAATTGGTATACGCGCGCGACTTGTTCATCACTGAGCTCGATACCGGCCAAAGAGTCTAGCTCGGCAACCAATTCATCAAAGTTAACATCTGCTAGTTCACTAATATAGAAGTCATTCGCTCGCGCATCTGGGTCATATGTGGCACTGCGGTTGTGGCTTTGGGTGACAAACTGAGCATGGTGTGGGTGGCCTACGCTGACCACAATGTAGCCCTTTTGAGCCAGCTCGATCATTAATATTTCTTTGTCTTCCACAGTAGATTGATAACCGTGCGAGTACATCACAATAGGAAAAGGGGTTGAGCGGTTGGCAAGAGGCGCATTTTTATATAATTCAAAAGGTAATGTTTTTAGGTATTGGTGTAATTGCCGATCAAAGTTGGATGGAGTAGCAGTTGAATAAGGGAATTGATCTGTGTGGTAGTGTAGGTAGCTAGTATTTTCCGGCGCAGAGGTCGTGGTTGGGTACCAAATCTTGATCAGTATATCGCGATAGTCTGCATAATTTGGCGTTAACTTTTCCGTACGGCTGTAATCTGTTGCGGTAAAATAAGTCACACCAACTGAGTAGTTTGTTGCAACTGCGTAACCGCTGAAGAGGGTAACGTAAAGCAAATAAAATATGCTTGTGATTGAGTGCTTGAACATAGCAACTTTCCTTATCATGTTGTATCGAAATCTATATTGATAAAAATATTCATTTAAATGCAAGTGCGATTTTGAGGTTGTTTATTGAGCTAACGATAAGGTTTTATTTTTCAGGTATTTGATAAACATGAAACTTTATCAATTTAAAGGGCGTATAAGTGTTAATCGTTTTGGGTGGTTAAGAGAGTAGACGGAGAGACGATAAATATAACAGATGAACTCGGCGATATAAGGAAGCAAACCAATGTACTCCTGAAATAGGTTCTAGCGCATCAGAACCTATTTTCAGAATTAATAGATAGCAGCATAAGCAGTTAAGAGCTTTGGTGGCTTCTTATTTTTGTAATTAACTCGCTGAGATCAATAGAGCAAAATGCACAAATGGCAAAAAATTGATTTAGCTTTGGTTGCCCTACATCTCTTTCCCAGTTTTCATAGGTCTTACGACAAACACCGAGATGTTTTGCCATGATTGCGGTTGTTACCCCTTTTTTCTTACGCAGTGCTCTTAGATCATCACCTGTAATATATCTTGCAAAAAAATCCACCATTTCCTCTTCCTTTTAACACCTATTCCGTTACTCAGTTACAATATTTAAAAGACAACCATGTATGACAAGTGTGATTGGCTCTAATCGGTACTCACTTGGTAACAATCTAAAAGTTGTTCTCTAGCTGTTTAACCAATTCAGCGCACAGAGCTATACAGCATGCTCAATTACTATTGGCGCATAAACCATGGGCTACAAAGTACTAACTTCGTATATGAGCTGTAATTTTCACAAATTTTTATCACATTAAATTAATACTGTCTATTGTTCATGCAACAATATGAAATGTTTCATAGAGGGCAAATTTTCCCCTAAGAAGCTATTTAATGAGTAGTAAAGTTCACAGTCTCATTTTACTGATTTTATACTTGCAGCATGTTCGTTGCTTTTAAAATGCTCGTTTTATGTTTTGATACTTATGTATCACCATGATTATATTTGTTTTTTAATGATTATATTAATTTTTCACCAGTTTTTTCACAGCCATGGTTTTTTAGGTGATGAGGTAATCACAGAATAAAGAGAAAGCCTTAAAATACATGTCAAAGTCACAATGTCGGGTGTTTATTGTTGTTAATTAGGCATCAATTGAGGGCTGATACGCTTTACAATGTAATTATTTTAGCGCTGTGATGCGGAGAAGGAGCTGGGATTTGGGTTTAAAAGTAGAGTGACAGCTTATGCAGCCACCCTACATCAAATTAACTGGCAATCCAGCTAGTTGCAGTTGCTAGGATCCCTTCGCTGTCGAGGCCCATTTCGCTGTGCATTTGGTCTTGTGTACCGTGTTTGATAAATTCATCAGGAATACCCAAGTGCTTTACCGGGCGCGCAATATTTTGCTGTGCTAAAAACTCACTGACAGCACTGCCTGCTCCGCCTGCGATGGCATTGTCTTCAAGGGTGATGAAGTGCGTATGAGTTTGTGCCAGAGTGGTTATCAAAGACTCGTCCAGTGGCTTTACAAAGCGCATATCAATAAGCGTTGCATCCAGTTGCTGTGCAACACTGCGTGCGTTGTCCAGTAATGTCCCAAAGTTTAAGATAGCCAGTTTCTGGCCCTCTCGGATGGTATTCGCTTTACCTATTGGTAATTGGACCATTTCTGGGCTTGGCTCAACGTCACCAGCGGAACCTCTTGGGTAGCGCACTGCTGCGGGTTTATCGAGTAAATGCCCTGTGTAGAGCATTTGTCGACATTCATTAAGATCACTCGGAGCCATAATTACCAAGTTGGGAATACAACGCATAAAGCTTAAGTCGTAAGCACCTTGGTGTGTTTCTCCATCAGCACCAACGATACCAGCTCTATCAATTGCAAATAAAACGGGTAGATCCTGAATTGCCACGTCATGAATCACTTGGTCGTAAGCTCGTTGTAAAAAGCTTGAGTAGATGGCGACAACAGGATTGAGTCCTTCGCATGCAAAGCCAGCCCCCAACGTAACTGCGTGCTGCTCTGCGATAGCAACATCAAAGTACTGACTTGGGTGTTCTTTAGAAAAGCGTACCATACCAGAGCCTTCGCGCATTGCTGGCGTGATGGCCATTAACTTAGGATCTTGCTCTGCCATATCACAAAGCCAATCACCAAATACCTTGGAGAATGTAGGGGCGCTGGGTTTCTTTTTAGGAAGGCTGTGCACACTTGGATTGAAGTTGGGCACCGCATGGTAACCGATAGGGTCAGCTTCCGCGGGTTGATAACCTTTACCTTTTTGAGTTTTGACATGCAGCAGTTGCGGACCTTTTAGGTTGCGCATATTTCTCAGAGTATCTACCAACATATCGACATCGTGGCCGTCGATAGGGCCGATGTAGTTAAAGCCTAGTTCTTCGAAGAAGGTGCCAGGGATCACCATGCCCTTTAGGTGCTCTTCCATTTTACTGGCAAGTTCTTTAACTGGGGGGACGCCTGACAGCAGTTTTTTACCGCCTTCACGGATATTAGTATAAAAACTGCCGGATAAAATACGGGCGAAGTGATTGTTCAATGCACCAACGTTCTCTGAAATAGACATTTCGTTGTCATTCAAGATAACCAGCATATCTGATTTAACATCACCAGCGTGGTTCATCGCTTCAAAAGCCATGCCCGCAGTCATTGCGCCATCGCCTATCACTGCTACAGTCTTTCGGTTTTTCCCTTCTTTTTCAGCAGCAATAGCCATAGCAAGCGCTGCCGAAATCGATGTGCTGGAATGGCCAACACTGAAGGTGTCAAATTCGCTTTCTTCGCGGTATGGGAATGGGTGCAAGCCATCTTTTTGGCGAATGGTATGCATTTGTTCTTTACGACCAGTCAAGATTTTATGTGGGTAGGCTTGATGGCCCACATCCCAAACGAGTCTATCAACTGGGGTGTTGTATACGTAGTGGAGTGCGACGGTAAGTTCAACGGTACCTAAACCCGACGCTAAGTGGCCACTGCTCTGTGATACAGAGTCTAATAAATAGCCTCTCAGCTCTGTACTAAAGTCATTCAGCTTGTGCTGAGGTAACTGTCTTAGCTGTTGAGGCTGATCAACTAATGCCAATAATGGATACTTGCTACTATCAAGAGTCATATTATTTGTAATATCCTTAGCAAACCTTGCCCAATTATATACAAAGCTTGCCGATAGTTTTATAAATTTAAAAGGAACTTGTCATTAAATAGTCATTTAGGTCGGTGCGAATATCAATGATCTCGAGCGATTATATACCTTGCTAATTCTGCAAGTAGGCGCGTATCTGCATCAATGTTATCCAATGCAGCTAGCGCTTGGGTGATAAGCGTTTTCGCTTTCTCTTTTGCCCCTTCCATGCCCAGTAATGCCGGGTAAGTTGACTTATTGTGTTCTAAGTCGGACCCTTGAGGTTTACCGAGAGTGTGTGTATCGCCTTCAATATCAAGAATATCGTCTTGGACCTGAAACGCTAATCCAATAGCTAATCCAAAGTCCTTTAACTGACTACGTGTTAAATCTGTTGTGTTTGGCGCACAAAGTGCCCCTAATTCAATGGCGCAATTAAGCAGTGCACCGGTTTTTAATCTGTGTATGTGTTCAAGTGCTTCAATGCTGATCTGCGTGTTTGTTGCGGCAATATCCAGTGCTTGCCCTCCAACCATACCTTGCAATCCAGAGGCTTGTGCCAGTGCTTTAATCATAGCGAGCTGCTGCTGAGCTGGGATATCAAATTGGTGTGATGCAAGTAATTCAAAGGCCAGTGTTTGCAATGAGTCTCCGGCCAATATCGCCTGAGCTTCATCAAATGCAATGTGGCAGGTTGGTTTACCACGTCTAAGATCATCGTCATCCATTGCAGGCAAATCATCATGAACCAGAGAATAGCTGTGAATACACTCGACGGCTGCTGCGGCAATATGCAAATCTTCAATATTGGCACCGAGCATTTCGCCTGTGGCGTAAACTAAAAAGGGCCGCAGTCGCTTTCCACCATTACTAATAGAGTAGAGCGCAGCAGCTTTGGCCGTTGGATCAGTATCCAAGTCTTGTTCAAAATAAGCGTTTATGGTTTTTTCAACATCTTGTTTGGCGATGCTTAATCTTTGATGTAATTCCACGCAGTTAATCTACCTGATCGGAAAACTCGCTCGGCGCGCTAGCTTCGTCATTGGCGAGTAAAATATTGACTTTCTGTTCTGCTTGTTGAAGTTTATGGTTAGAGGCCTGAGTGAGCTTAATCCCTCTTTCAAACTGTTTTAGAGATTGCTCTAACGTTAGCTCTCCGTGTTCCATTTCTTGTACAATGGACTCGAGCTCGTTGACAGCTTCTTCAAAGCTCATATTTTCCGGTTTTTTGACTGCCATATTTTTATTCACTCTCAAGCAAAACTTTAGGAAGCCAATTTTATGGGTTATAAAGATTGAGGTCAAAGTATCTGATAGACTTTTTTATTGGCTATCATTGCAAAATTGATCTGATAGTTTGGGTTAATTCTCGCAATTTAAAGGCTTTTTAATATAATTGAATTAAGTTATTGCAAAACCTGCCGATAACTCAACGTATAAGAATAACTGCGTGATATCTCACGAATAAATGCCTTTGGAGGGTGTGTGGATTTAGCAACCGTTATAGGTATCCTAGGTGCTATAGGCCTTATTGTCATGTCTATGGTACTCAGTAGTGATGGGCAACTTGCCATGTTTTACAATACCCCGTCAGTCGTTATTGTATTTGGTGGCTCTATCTTTATTGTGTTGTCTAACTTTACATTGGCGCAGTTTTTAGGCATTGGTAAAGTGGCTGGTAAGGCGTTTATGTTTAAAATAGAAACGCCAGAGGAATTAATTGAAAAAGCAGTAGAGCTTGCTGATTCTGCACGTAAGGGTGGGTTTCTCGCGCTAGAAGAGGCTGAAATTCCCAATCCATTTATGAGAAAGGGTGTCGATATGCTGGTCGACGGACACGATGCTGATGTGGTTCGAGCAACGCTACAAAAAGATATTGCACTGACTGCAAATCGCCATGAACTAGGTGCTGGATTATTTAAATCACTCGCTGATATCGCACCCGCGATGGGAATGATCGGTACGCTGATTGGCTTAGTTGCAATGCTATCTAATATGGATGACCCAAAAGCAATCGGACCTGCGATGGCTGTTGCATTATTAACGACCCTATACGGTGCGTTTTTAGCCAACGTTGTGGCTATTCCTATCCAAGTTAAATTAGAACTCAGAAAAGACGAAGAAGAGCGCAATCAGCGACTGATCTTGGATGCAATCTTGGGGATCCAAGATGGTCAAAATCCGAAAGTAATTGAAGGCATTTTGAAAAACTACCTGCCAGAGTCTAAACGTGGTGATGGTGGTGAGGAGTAAATAATGTCAGATGAGAACGAATGTAAATGCCCGCCCCCAGGGTTGCCTGCATGGATGGGGACGTTTGCAGATCTTATGTCTCTGCTTATGTGTTTCTTCGTTCTGCTACTGGCGTTTTCTGAGATGGATGTTCTGAAATTTAAGCAAATTGCGGGTTCTATGAAGTTTGCTTTTGGTGTTCAGAACAAGATTGAAGTTAAAGATATCCCCAAAGGTACAAGTGTCATCGCGATGGAGTTTACACCGGGTAAACCCGAACCGACCCCCATTGAAACCATTCAGCAACAAACAGTAGAAATGACCCAGCAAATGCTAGAGTTCCAAGCCGGTGAAGAGAGCTCGGCTGGTGGACGTCAAGAGCAGCGGGGCAATAAGCGCGGTGGTGAATCAGCCAGTACAGCACAAGAACAATCGATGACGCAAGCGGTTGCTGCCGCGGATCAAGAACAGGTAAACGAACTAGTCAAAAAAATCTCTCAGCAGTTAGAAAAGCAAATCATGGACGGGGCGATAGAATTAGAGTCATTAGGCCAACAAATTATCATTAGGATCCAAGAGAATGGCTCATTCCCGTCGGGCAGTGCTTTTTTACAACCTAAGTTCAAGCCTGTAATACACGATATTGCTGAATTACTTAAAGATGTACCGGGGGAGATAACTGTATCTGGACACACCGACGACTTCCAAGTTTCCAATGAGTTATATTTCAATAATTGGGATCTTTCAGCAACCCGAGCGGTTGCTGTGGCGAGCGAAATGCAAACAGTGAGTGGTTTTGACAAAAATAGAATGGTTGTGGTTGGCCATGCAGATACTCGTCCTTTAGTACCAAATGCCAACGATGTGGACAGAAAGCGCAATCGCCGGGTAGAAATATCAATTTTGCAGGGCAAAGCGAAGGAGTCTGATCCTATTGAAGTTAGAAGGGAAAATAACTAGAAAAGATTGCGTCAAAGCGTAATTTGGGCTACCGTATGATAGCTTTAATTTTCAAAAAACATCAAATTTTAAAGGAGTTTATAATGAATGCATTAAATAAATTCAACAGATTTCCAGGTGGTAACGGCAACGGTAATGATACCGGAGAGACAGAACCGAAGTAACTGATAAAATTAAGGTAAAGCGGTGTCTCTAGGCGAATATTTAGATAGTGCTGAGTTTGCTCTAAAATACTTAAACGCTATACTTGAAGTTTCATATATACTGGCTTTCATTTCAGTGTTCATCTATATCCTGAATAAAGATAAGATGGCATTGAGGTATTCGTGCTTGTGCTCGGCATTTTACATCATTGGTTTTTTTACTTTTCATCCATTAATTGAGCACGATCCTGACCGAGTTTATAGGTATATTGTTTGGGCACTGAATGACATTATCTTTATCGCAATAGTCGCCTATTGGGCACTACGAGATAAGATGTATATGTGGCAAAGTATTATGGTGCAACTCGTTGTTTTACCAGCTCCATTGTTACAATTATTCAGGCTTGTTGATATTCATCTAATGGATGCAAGTTATTCTGCTTATTTTTACCGTACTGTATTACCGATCGTTAATTTTATGACAGTAATGCTGTGTTTTGCTCCGCTGGTGATGTATTTTGGCAAGCGGGCTAAGCAATTGACTTGGCTTCAAGGTAAAGAGAAAGAGGGATAGAAACTTAGTCTCTCTTTTAATCCCTCCCGCAACATTTATACCTCTGTTTCTATAATTCCAGCTGATCGATCCTCAATGTTGCATTGCTCGCAGAGAAGCTCAATATTCCCGCAACTTTAACAGTGCTTTTATTGCCAAACTGATCCGGCAATATTACATTGGTTAAATCAAATTTGCAGTTTTCTAAGCCAATATCTTGGTTAACCCCTACTGATAGACAGTGTGTTTCTCTTTCTAACCCAACTTGTTTTTCTTCACAAAAAGCAGGGTCCAATTTATTTACTGCGTTCGATGCGACTGACTGTACTCGGAGAGTGAGATCCAGTGTGGAACTGTTACATGTGAGCTTAACAGCCGTTGTATTGGTGTTCTGGTTGCCAAATGTGATCAGGTTATTGTCTTGATCTCGATAATGAATCGTCAGTTGAGCAGCATCAAAGGGCTGGCTAATAGTGTCAGGTTGACCTTTATTGCGCCAATCCGCCAAAGATGTAAAGTCAGGTAGGGGCGTGTTAAAAATTAGCTCAGGCGCGTAGTAATATAACTCTCCTTGCTTGAAGCTGCTGTTGCTTGCTCCTTGCCAAGTTTCAGCACTGGTAGAACCAAAGGCCGCGGCGGCTAACATACATGGAGCCTTGTCGGATGACAGTGTATGAGTGGCACCTAAAGAGTGTTTATCGGCATAGAGTCTGAATTCTGGTTTAGGTTGTAATGCTTCGCTTTCTGCATGCCAAAACACACTAGAAAACTCAAATTGATTGAGCGAACGTTCAGCTGTGAAGTTTGCGCCACAGTCACTACTTTGTTGTTGTGTTGTCGGTGTATTTGGCTCTGCAGTGTTATCTTTTTGTAGCGGTGTGTCACTTTCACCGCCGCATGCGCTCAGTAGCAATAATGGCACGCAAGCCATTGTAACCCTAGTCATAATTTACTCCTTGGTAACTGAGTCAATTATATTCATATCAGGGAGGTTAAAGCGATACTTGAATTGTAAAAAGTGGTAATGCATTCCTACATTTTTGATATGGATTAGGCTGAGTGCCTAATCCATTTTTGCATTTACCCTAGGGCAGGGATCACGCCAAACATTTGCAGACCTTGCGCTGAAATAATTAATACGCCACATAGACCCGCACATATTAATCCTAGATTGCCACCTTGTACTTGATAACCTGAGTTTTGTACTTTTCGTTGTTGCCAAACCATGGCGACAGGTAGAAAAACGGCTAAAACGACTAAGGCTATCGCAGCGTAACCTAAGGCCATGATAAAGCCTTCTGGGTAGAAGAGTGCAAACCCCAGCGGTGGAGTGAATGTGATCAGTGCGGTTTTTACTCTATCTAACCCTGAATTTTGTTGCTTGAATGCGTCGGCAAAAAAGTCAAATAATCCAAGGCTTACACCTAAAAATGAAGTGGCGAGTGCGAGATCAGCAAAGATAGTCACAAAGGTATGCACTTGGCTATTGTGTGCAATGTTCGAAATCGCGGCGACAAAACCAGGCAAACCAGCACTTTGTAGTAACGCTTCTTGTGCCATGACTCCTTGACTTAACAACTGCCAAAAAACGTAGATAGTTAATGGCAGTGCGGCACCGGCAATCATGACTCGGCGTAAGGTTTTTATGTCTAAACCAACGTATTTGACAATCGATGGAATAGAGCCATGAAAGCCAAATGAAGTAAAAATAACTGGAATAGCAGATAGGATAAGGCCTTGCTCCATTGGCATGTTGAGTAGGTGTTGACCATGGACATAAGGAGTAAGAACAAAGAATAAGCTTGCCAAAACAATGATTTTAATTGTGAATAGTATTCTGTTCAACTTATCAACGGTGCTGGTACCTAGCGCGACGATTGTGGCAACCAGTAGTGCTAAAACAATAGAGCCAACTTGCGGCGCAATCTCCATCCCTGTAAAGCTACTGAGCTTGTCTTGTAGCTGAGAGCCTCCACCTGCGATATAGGCTGCGCATAAAGCGTAAAACAGGAATACCATTGAGAAGTTTGCAATGTATTGGCCTTTTTTACCGAGAATTTGCTTTGCTAAGGTGTTCAGTGTCGCTTCTTTATTTGCAAATTGATGCACTTCTAGCATGAGCAGGGCGGTGTAGGTCATCAGCAACCAAGTTGCAATGATCAATATTAGCGAGGTTGAAAACCCAAGTCCTGCTGATGCAATTGGCAGCGCCAGCATACCTGCGCCAATTGTCGTACCTGCGACAATGAGCATACTACCTAGCGTTTTATTATTAAGCACAAATTGCCCCTATATTTGTGAGAGAAACAGGCACAATATACTGGACTGAGAAAAATTGAAATAGTTTTGCTGCAAATCAAAATGAAAGTTTGTAATTTGTGTTTTACAAAAGTTAACTCACTTTACATGGGTGATGTTAACTTGTTGATTTTATGTGTGGTAAATAATGAGCTGAGAAGGCTGGGTTTTCTCTAGAGACAAAAAAGCCAGCTTGCGCTGGCTTTTTTAAAGAGGCTACTTAGTGCCAAAGTTAGGCATCGTCTTCTACCAATGTCATCAGTGAGGTGTTGCCACCTGATGCAGTTGTGTCGATACTGATGGTTTTTTCAGTTACGAGGCGCCCTAGTAGCGTATCGTAGTACTCAGCACTGATCACAGGCAAGATGGCACCGCTGCGGGCAGCAAGTTGGGTGCTTACATAGCCTTTGCGCTCACAACCATTACCAACGACGGCACCCGCAAGGTGCTCATGGGCCAAGATTGCTGGTAGCTGATTTAGTTTAGCAACCTGAAGTACGCCCTCAGCAATTCCACTATTTAGTAGTTTTTCTCTAAACGCGATCGCTTCTTCATGAAATAAGTCAGATACGACGGTGATAACAGTGTTACCTGCTGCTAAAGCAGTGATCACAGAAAGCACCCAGAAGTTGAAAGAGGTGTCTTTATCTGCATAACAAACCACACAGCCACGCGATTCGTAGCGCAATGTATTTGACTCACCTGTTGGGCCTGGTAATTCAATTACGGTATCTAGACGCTTTTCAACACGGATAAGCTGCTCACGCGCATCAGCCAATGTCTTATTCAAATCATCAGCAAGGGTATCTAAGATCTCGACTTTCGCAAGTTTAGCCAGTAGCTGACGCACCGCTGATACACGATCGTTTAGTGGCATTGCACGCCAAGCCTTCTCGTCACGTTTTGATAGCGACATCATGCGTGATACTTGCTCTTGCGCACCTTGGTAAGCCGTGATCTCTTCGTTATCTACTTTAAGATTAGTCGCCTGAATGTTTTGTTCTGCTTGGTTTTCTTTTACCAAACGGGCAATGTAGTTTGGACCACCTGCTTTTGGACCAGTACCAGAAAGGCCACGACCCCCAAACGGTTGTACCCCAACAACAGCACCAATCATATTACGGTTTACGTAGATGTTACCCGCACGAGATAGCTTAGCGAGGTATTCTGCACGTTCTTCGATACGTGTATGGATACCCATTGTAAGACCAAAGCCTGTGCTGTTTACTTGATCGATCACATTATCGATATCACTGCCCTTAAAGCGGATCACGTGAACACATGGACCGAATACTTCTTTTTTCAGCACTGAAAGGTCACTGATCTCATATAAGCGTGGTGCAAAGAAAAAGTGACCGTTATCGCCCATATCAGGTAGTGAACACTCATAATGTAGTGTTGCATTACCTTTTAGGTATTCAACGTGCTCATTCAGTGCATTCAAGGCTTTCTGGTCAATCACTGGACCCACATCAGTAGACAGATGTGCAGGATCGCCAATGTGCAACTCTTGCATTGCGCCTTTGATCATGTTGATCACTTTGTCTGCGATCTCTTCTTGTACAAACAGTACACGTAGTGCAGAACAACGCTGACCGGCACTTTGGAAACCGGAAGAGATAACATCATCAACAACTTGCTCAGGCAGTGCTGTTGAGTCAACGATCATACAGTTTTGACCACCTGTCTCTGCAATTAGAGGGACTTGATCACCGCCGCGCTCAGCAAGCGTCTGCGAAATACGCGTTCCCGTCTCTGTAGAGCCTGTGAACATCACCGTTTGGACACGTGTATCTGGCACGATGTGCTTACCAACTTCACTACCACGTGCAATAACAGGCTGTACGATGCCTTTCGGTAAACCTACTTCTTCCATTAGCTCAATAGTGCGAAGGGCAACCAAAGATGTTTGCTCTGCCGGTTTTGCGATAACCGTGTTACCTGTAACGATAGCCGCAGCAACCTGTCCAAGGAAGATTGCCAGAGGGAAGTTCCAAGGGCTGATACATAAGATCACACCGCGTGGGCTAAAGCGCTCATCCAGTGCAAGTTCTTCTGCTTTTGCTGCGTAGTAGCGGCAGAAATCAACGGCTTCACGTACTTCATCGATGCCATCTTGGGTGATTTTACCCGCTTCTTTGATACACATCGCAATAAGTTCATCACGATGACGCTCAAGTGCATCACCTGTACGTCGCAGAATTTCTGCGCGCTCGCTTACTGGCGTCTGTGACCAAGTTGCAAAAGCGGCTTCTGCGCTAGCAACAAGCTGCTGCATTTCTTGCGCGTCTTGGTGGCGGATAGAGCCAACTACTTCGCTGTGGTTTGCTGGGTTTAATACCGCTTCGTGACCTTCAGGCACATCTGCTGCTGTGATCAGGTTTTCATCAACCCACTTTTGTAAGTTGTCACGCATTGGCGTGATGTGGTTGATGTTGGTTAAATCTAACCCTTTAGAGTTGTTGCGCTCTTCGCCGTATAGATCGATAGGCAAAGTGATCTGCATGTTGCGCTTGTGCTTAACTCGTTGGATCTTTTCAACCGGATCTTCAAGTAGTGACTCAACAGGCATAGACTCATCAACAATCGCGTTTACGAATGACGAGTTTGCGCCATTTTCAAGGAGACGACGAACAAGGTAAGCAAGTAGGTCTTCGTGCTGACCAACCGGTGCGTATACGCGACACTGCACTTTGTCTTCTGTTACTACTTGGTTGTACAGTGAGTCACCCATGCCGTGCAGACACTGGAACTCGAAGTTATTGAATTCACCATTGGCAAGTTCAAGGATAGTTGCAGCAGAATAGGCGTTGTGCGTTGCAAACTGAGGGAAAATCACTTCACGTGCGTTCATGAGTTTGATAGCACATGCTTTATAAGAGACGTCAGTCGTTGCTTTACGCGTAAATACCGGGAAGTCTTCAAGACCATCAGTTTGCGTCAGTTTGA
Source organism: Pseudoalteromonas obscura (assembly GCF_030135505.1). Taxonomy (NCBI): domain Bacteria; kingdom Pseudomonadati; phylum Pseudomonadota; class Gammaproteobacteria; order Alteromonadales; family Pseudoalteromonadaceae; genus Pseudoalteromonas; species Pseudoalteromonas obscura. The sequence goes on along the minus strand of NZ_JASJUT010000002.1, from coordinate 731,984 downwards.
CTTCAGTATCCCAGTAAGCACCTTTTACAAGACGAACCATCATCTTGCGACCAACGCGACGACATAGCGCTTCAAGCCAGTCAATAACCCAAATAGCACGTTTTTGATATGCCTGTACAGCAAGACCAAAGCCATTCCAGTTGCCCAGTGCGTCATCTGAGAATACCGCTTCGATGATATCTAAAGAGATATCCAAACGATCCGCTTCTTCAGCATCTACCGTGAAATTAATGTCATATTGCTTTGCAGCAAGCGCCAATTCTTTAAGCTTAGGCACAAGCTCAGCAATCACACGGTCACGGTGCGTAAACTCATAACGAGGGTGGATAGCGGATAGTTTTACAGAAATACCCGGGCTCTTAATTGGACCACGGCCGTTAGCTGCTTTGCCAATGACGTGAATAGCTGTCATATAGCTGTTGAAGTAACGCTCGGCATCAGCCATTGTGCGCGCGCCTTCACCTAGCATATCGTATGAGTATGCGTAACCTGTTGCTTCTTTCTCTTTGGCGCGTTCAAGTGCAGCTTCAATCGTGGTGCCCATAACAAATTGTTGGCCCATAATTTTCATTGCATACTGCACTGATTTACGAATAGCTGGCTCACCAATGCGACCCATGGTGCGCTTTAGTAAACCAAATTGCTCTTCTTTATTTTTGTCCGCGTAGTTAACCATTTTACCAGTTAACAATAGGCCCCAGCTTGATGCATTTACAAATAGTGAATCACTATTCCCTAAGTGCGAGCTCCAGTCACCCTTGCTAAGTTTATCGCGAATTAACATGTCCTGTGTTTGTGCATCAGGCACACGTAAAAGTGCTTCTGCTAAACACATCAGTACAACACCTTCTTCAGAAGATAGAGAGTACTCTTCTAGTAGTGCGTCTACACCGCCTTGACCGTGTTGGTCTTTACGGATATTTAATACCATCTGACGAGCACGTTCCCATGCGCGAGTACGGGCAGAAACACCGACCTCAGCCAATGGTAAAATGTGATCGATAACAGTTTCTTCATCAATGCGGTAGAAGTCACGGATCTTTTGACGGATCGGACACTGGGTTGTTAAGTCGCCTTGAAATAGCATAGGTTAAACCCTCTATTGAAAACCTAAATACTACAGAAAGCACAGTCTTAGACTGTAGTCGCTTTCTTGCATCGTTATACAGAAACGAATGCTGCGTAATTATGCGGTGGTTAAATTTTAGTCCCTTTATTACCAGATACAAAAAGTTCATCTGAAAAAGGAACAGCTATAAGAATTTCCGAGCATTGTATAGAAAGAGCAGCAGAATGTGCTGTCTTATTTTTATGAATTACGGTAAATTTGCGTTTTATTAGACCTTATCTCAGCATTTTATACTGTATGACGACTTCAATAAAAACCCGCGTTTTAGATCGGATCGACCAAGCCATTTTGGATGAACTGCAAAAAAATGGCCGTATTTCAAATGTTAACCTAGCAAAAGCAGTTAATTTAAGTCCCAGCCCTTGTCTTGATCGCGTAAAAAAATTGGAGTCAGAAGGGTATATAGAAGGATATACAGCGAGACTAAATGCACAAAAACTTGGGCAACAGCTCGTTGCACATGTCGAAATTACTTTGAAAAGCTCGACCGAGTCAGTATTTGAAACATTCAAGCAGCATGTCGTAGAAATACCTCATGTTGTGGCATGCGATATGGTGGCTGGTGGGTTTGATTATTTATTGAAAATCCGAGTGTCGGATATGCGACAGTATCGAGAAGTGCTTGGACAAATTGTGGAAATTCCAGGTGTTGGTACAAATCACACTTATATGGTGATAGAACACGTTAAGGAAGATAGTGGTGTCACAATATTACCAAAAGGTTAATTCTAATCTTTAAATACGGCTTGATTTTGGCTGGGGGGTTACTCTGAAGTCGGGTTCTAATAAATTGAGTGATAGAAGGGTAATTTATTTTTTATATTTTTTTAAGTTACTAATATAATGAAAAAATACTAACTATTTAAAATCTTTTGGATCACGTTTTTTTGGAAAAATATATTACATGGCATTACAGATAGACCCTTTCTATCGCTTTCTTAATTTAGATCAACAAATATTTAACTGTTGTAAAAAATAGGTTTTTATTGGCAGTTTTTTACCCTAGGCTGAATTGACATTTGGCAATGCAAAGGTAAAAAAATGACATCAGCGACGCGTACAAAGGATATTACGCCCTTAGACTCTATTACATTTAAAGTTTTCATAGATGAGCAGCCAATAACTGCGTGCGAAGGTGAAACCGTCTTATCGGTGTTACAAGCGGCAGACATGAAGCGTATTTGTGAGAATGACCGCAAAGTGGTATCTGGAGCATATTGTGCTATGGGTGTGTGCCACTGCTGCCACATTAAGGTCAACAAGCGCTATAAACAAAGAGCTTGTCAAACACTTGTCGAACCAAATATGCAAGTCGAAACCTTGAGTAATCGCTTTAAAGATAAGGGGTTAAACCATGGAAAAGTCTAACCCAGTTGTCATTGTTGGTGGCGGGCCATCAGGTACTGCCGCAGCAGCATTACTCGGAAAATATCGGATCCCATCAGTCATAATTGATGAAGCGCCTAAGATTGGTGGCGTAATATATCGTGGGCCATTACGTAAAACGGCCACATTGCCCCACTTAGATGACAACTTGCAACGCGCGATGAGTGCGCTGCGTCGACGTTACGAAAATTATAAGTCATTCATCGAATTAAAGTTACAAACACGGGTTTTAGGGCCGGAGGGAAAGCAGTCATTATTGTTAAATGAAGGCGGCGGACTGACAACACAAAAGTACGATGAGCTTATACTAGCGACGGGTTGTCATGAGCGCAGTATTCCATTTCCTGGCTGGCAATTACCGGGGGTAATGCTACTTGGAGGTGTTCAATTACAGATTAAAAGCGGGCTGGTAAAACCGGGCACAAAAATGGCGCTAGTAGGTACTGGACCACTGTTGCCACTTGTTGCTTGTCAATTACACAAGGCAGGTGTCAATGTTATCGGTGTATACGAAGCAAGTGCATTTAATAAACTGGCTAAAGAAGCCGTCGCTTTGTTGAACAAACCAAAACTAACGCTGAGTGGCCTCAGCATGATGAGCTATCTAAAAAAACATCAGATACCGTTTTATTATGGCTATGGCGTGGTCAATGCACAGGGCGATGCGCATTTAGAGCGTGTTACTGTTGCTCCTTATGATCAATATTGGCGAGCAGATCTTAGCCAGGCAAAATCAATAGAGGTTGATGCAATTGGCGTTGGCTATGGGTTTGTAGCCCGTACTCAGCTCGCTATGTTGTTGGGGTTAGAGCATACCTATACGAAGGTAAGCGGTTACATTCCCGTACTTAGCAGTGAGTTCGAAAGTAACCAAACAAAGACATATGTTGTAGGGGATAGCACCGGATTGCTGGGCGCTGATGCAGCAATTTGCGAAGGCCAAATTGCTGCATTGAACATCGTAAAGCAGCGCGGAATATTGAGCGCTACTGAAGCGAAAAAAGAACAAGCAAAAATAGCGCGTAAACATGCCAGAATAAAACGTTTTAGATTTGGCTTTGATCGTTTTAGTGAGCGTCAATCTGGTTTGCTTGAGTTAGCGCAAGATGACACTGTGGTCTGTCGCTGCGAGCAAGCTACAAAGAGACAACTTGAACAAGCAATTTCAGAGGGTGTTAAAGATCTGACGACACTGAAAATGCGCACTCGAATAGGCATGGGTGACTGCCAAGGTAAAACATGTAGTAGCTTTGCGCTCGATTTGCTACATCAAGCGGGCCATAACAAAGATACCGGTGTGATAAAGCCACGCTTTCCGCTCGACCCTATCCCTTTTACTTTTATGGAAGAATCATTAAATGAACAAGTATGATGTCATTATTGCTGGCGGTGGTGCTGTAGGGGCTGCATGTGCTTATTTTTTGAGTCGTGATACGGATTTAAAAATAGCCTTAGTTGATATAAAAAAAGCAGGCAATGCGTCGCGCGCTTCGGCTGGTGGGTTGTGGGCTATTGGTGAATCAGTTGGGTTAGGGTGCGGAGTTATATTTTTTAAGACGTTGTCTAAATTACACAGTGAAGCGCAGGGGGAGGAGATCCCAACCATGCGCCCACATCAATTGCCGGACTGCTTTTTTGAATTTGCGCTCAAATCCAATGCCATGTACCCAGAGTTATATGAGGAGTTACGTAATAAACACAGTGTTGATTTTAAGTTTGAGCGTACCGGCCTTAAATTCATCATGTATAACCGTGAAGATGAGTTGTACGCCGATCAAATCGTCAGTGGTATTCCTCATTTGCGCGATCAGATCCGTTGGCTTGATGCCAAGCAACTTAAAGAAGAAGAGCCTTTTGTGACACCTGACGCCATCGGTGCTATAGACTTCATTTGCGATCACCAAGTAAACCCTTATCGTTTAGTTGAATCGTATACAGAGGCCGCTAGACAAAATGGCGTGGAGCTTTTTTTAAATACCGAAATTCAACAGGTACTCAGAGAGGGTAAGCGTGTCGTCGGTATTCAGACTGCTTCAGGTGAGCTGCGTTGCGACACCTTGGTAAATGCAACAGGCGCTTGGGCAAATTCGCTATTTAAACAAGCAACGGGACGCGATATGCCCGTTTATCCTGTAAAAGGGCAAATCGTATTATCTGAACGCATGCCTAAAATTATGAATGGCTGTATCAGTACGAGTGATTGTTATATTGCGCAAAAAGACAATGGGGAGATACTCATAGGTTCCTCTACTGAGGAAAAGGGGTTCGACACCACCAATAGCTTAGACAAAATTCAGGAGTTGTCTCGAGGGGCTATGAAGTGCCTACCCATTTTAAACGAGTCAAATATCAAACGTTGTTGGGCGGGTCTTAGGCCGGGCACGCCGGATGAGTTGCCAATCTTAGGTAAGGTGCCGGGGGTAGAGGGGTACCTCAATGCTTGTGGTCACTTTAGAACCGGTATTTTAACTTCTGCGATTACAGGTAAATTGATCACAGAATTAGTCACAGAGCAACCGACTTCCATTGACTTGACACCTTTTAGCGTCGCACGTTTTTTTGACGAACCAGCCTAATCCATAGCACCTCAAATATAGTTGGCTCGCGGTGAATACTTCGAGCCATATATTCACCAATTTACATTATGTGACAATTATTATGCTCTAATTGATGGATATTTTTATGCTTTTTGTCGCATCAGCCTGACTTTATGAGTGAAATTGTTATCATGTAACAGTCAAATATATATACGAGATAATAATGAAAATTAAGCACTTGTTTGCAGCGATGGCTGCTGTGCTTGGGCCTCTTGCCAGCCCTATGGCGAGCGCCTACAGCACTGAAGATACCCGTTTATTACGCTTTCCTGATATTCACAAAGAACACGTAACTTTTGTTTACTCTGGCGATATTTACGTGGCCAATACCAACACAGGTAAAAGTACACGTTTGACGGATCACATTGGTTTTGAGACGTTCCCTAAGTTTTCACCTGATGGTGAAAAAATTGCATTTGCGGCGGAGTACAATGGTAGTCGTCAGATCTACGTTATTAATCGTGATGGTTCAGGCTTAAAACAGCTTACTTACTACAACGATGTCGGCCCGATGCCACCGCGTGGTGGTTTTGATTATCGTGTTTTAGACTGGACGCCAGATGGCAAACACGTAGTGTTCCGTGCTAACCGCACGCCATGGGGTAAACGTATGGGTCGCCCTTATATGGTACCAGTTGAAGGTGGTTTAGAGCAGCCGCTTGCAATCCCGGAAGGTGGTGGTGGTATGTTATCTGGTGACGGCAGCAAATTTGTATACACGCCAATTGACCGTGAATTCCGCACTTGGAAGCGCTCGCGCGGTGGTCGTGCGCAAGATGTATGGGTATATGATTTAGAAAAAAATACTTCCAAGCAACTGACAACACACCGAGCAACAGATCAGCAGCCAACTTGGGTAAACGACAGCATTTACTTTGTATCTGATAGAGATTACACACTGAACCTTTACAAATATCGTGAAGGTAAAAAGCCAGTTAAAATGACTGATCACAAAGAGTTTGATGTATTGTGGCCATCAGCGGGTCCAGACTCAATTGTGTATGAAAACGGTGGTTATTTATATCGCTTCAATGAAGCAAATAAAATGACGGAAAAGCTGACAATTAATGTTGATGGCGTACGAAAATCAGCACTGCCTTACACTAAAAATGTCAGTAAATTCATCGACTCAATGGACGTTTCTCACGATGGTAAGCGCGCTGTATTTACCGCTCGTGGTGAGATTTTCTCTGTGCCTGTTAAAAATGGGCCCACGCGTAACTTATCACACACGCCAGTAGGCCGTGAAATTGCCGCGACTTGGTCACCAAACGCCCGCTATATTGCTTATTTGAGCGATGTAACTGGTGAATATGAGATTTACCTGAAAGATCGCGCAAATAATAATGCTGTAAAACAACTGACAGACAACGGCACAATTTGGCGATTTGATCCAATTTGGTCACCGGACAACAGTAAGCTTTTGTTTGCTGACAAAGACCATATCGTATGGTGGTTAGATGTCGAAAGTGGCAAATTACACCAAGTAGATCGCGGTCTTCATGACGATGATGGGATCACGCAATATACATGGTCACCAAATAGTAAAGACATCGTTTTTGTTAAAAACAATGAAAACCGCTACTCATCACTTTGGCATTACAATGTCGATAGCAAAAAGCTAAACCGTTTAACGGATGACATGACCTCAGAAGCTAACCCGACGTTCTCTGATGATGGCCAATATATTTATTTCACGTCAGAGCGCGATTATAACTTAGCATTTAGCTCTTACGAATTTGCCTACCTATTTAACCGTGCAACACGTATTTACTCGGTTGCGGTGAATGACAGCTTTAAGCCAATTAATGCGCCGCAAAGTGATGAAACATCGATAGTGAGTGATGAAGAGTCGAATAAGGACAAAGCTGAATCAGATACTCATATTCAAGTAGATGGTTTTATGGCGCGGGTTGTTTCACTACCAGCACCTGCGGGTAACTATCGTGACCTGACAGGTGTTAAAGGCGGCGTTCTTACGCTAAGTGGTGGCGCACTTAAGTTGGTTGAAAACAAGGCTGACGGCAAAATCAGTACGGTTGCTAAAGGTGTCAGCGAGTATAAAGTCTCGGCAAATCGCAAACATGTTATTGCACGCGCGGGCGCTAAGTATAGTGTGATCAAGCCACAGGCAAAGCAGGATTTAAAAGCGAATCAGCTAGATCTTAGCAAGATGAATTTGAAGATCGATCCGCGTGTAGAGTGGTCGCAAATGTATACAGAAGGTTGGCGCACTCTACGTGACTGGTTCTACGACGAAAACCATCATGGACAAGATTGGGATGCACTGCTGAAGCGTTACCAGCCTATGGCCGATGCTGCAGCACATCGCACAGATATTGATTATGTGCTGAGTGAAATTGCTGGTGAAATCAATGCTGGCCACATTTATGTTCAGTCTGGTGATGAGCCAAAAGGCGAGCGTAAAAAACATGGCCTACTTGGTGCTGAAGTGGCAAGCCACCGCTCAGGTTTCGTGACGATTAAGCACATCTTTAAAGGTGAGAACTGGCATGAAGATTTCCGTTCTCCGTTAAACGAAACAGGTGTACGCGCCAGCGAAGGTGACTTCATTTTGGCTGTGAATGGTCGCAATGTGAATGAAGTCAGTAACTTCTATGAACTATTGGAAAATACTCAGGGCGAACAAGTAGAGCTTATTTTGAGTAAGTCACCTAGCTTTGATGACAGCTGGAAAATCACGGTTAAGCCTGTTAAGAGCGAAACCGGTTTACGTTACTTACAATGGGTTGAATCGCGTAAAGCTTATGTTGAGCAGTTATCAGGTGGTCGAATTGGGTATGTACATTTGCCAAATACAGCCTACGAAGGTAACCGTTCGATGTTCAAGAACTTTATGTCACAAACAACCAAAGAGGCGATGATCATTGATGACCGTTACAATGGTGGTGGCTTTATTCCTGAACATGTGATCACTTGGCTAGCGCGTAAGCCGCTTAACTATTGGAAGCGCCGTGGTGTTACACCAACAAAAACGCCACAATTTGCGCATGATGGACCAAAAGCTATGTTGATCAATGGCTATTCAAGTTCAGGCGGCGATGCTATTCCTTATTACTTCCGCCAAGCTGGGTTAGGAAAGTTAATTGGTACGCGTACATGGGGTGGCCTAATTGGTATCTCTGGCAACCCAAGACTTGTAGATGGTGGTCAGGTGATCGCTGCGACGTTCCGTATTCTGGATAATGACGGTAACTGGATCATTGAAAATGAAGGGGTAGTGCCTGACATTGAAGTGATAGACCGCCCTGAACTTATTCAGGCAGGTAAAGATCCATCAGTTGAACGCGCAGTTAAAGAGCTATTAAAAGAGCTTGAAGACAACCCTAAAAAGAAACTAACCGTGCCACCGGCACCGACAAAGTTTATTGACTAAGGTAGTTTAGTGAGTTTATAGACTAGGTAATTATAAAAGGGGCATAGCCCCTTTTTTGTTTAAGGAGAACAAATGAAAGTTGTATTGATCACCGGGGGGAGTCGTGGCATTGGCGCTGCGAGTGCAAAGAGTTTAGCGGCTGAAGGGTATGCTGTTGCTATTAACTATAAATCAAATCACCAAGCCGCTGAGCAGGTAAAAAAAGAGATCCTGTCTGCTGGTGGTAAAGCAGAACTATTTCAGGCTGATGTGAGTGATGAGCGGCAAGTCGTTGATATGTTCAAAGCGATTCAAATGCGTTTGGGGTTAGTAACGCATCTTGTCAATAACGCGGGGGTGTTGCAAACACAAATGCGCGTAGAAGACATGAGCGCCGAGCGCATTAATTGGATGTTGACGCAAAATGTCACGCCGTATTTTATTTGTGCCCGCGAGGCAATAAAGCATATACGTCAGTCTAAACAAGTAAACAGGTGTGCAATTGTGAATGTGTCTTCTGCGGCGTCTTATCTTGGTGGAGCAAACGAATATGTTGATTACGCTGCTGCAAAAGGGGCAATAGATAGCTTTACCACAGGTTTGTCGTTAGAGCTTGCCCCAGAGGGCATTCGTGTGAACTGTGTACGCCCCGGCTGTATCTATACTGATATACATGCCGATGGTGGTGAGCCTGGCAGAGTCGATAGAGTTGCTGAATTATTGCCAATGAAGCGAGGTGGTACAGCACAAGAAGTCGCAAACGCTGTAGTATGGTTATTAAGCGATGGAGCTTCCTATGCGACAGGTACATTTATCGATTTAGCAGGTGGAAAATAACAGGGCTTTTAAGCCCTTTGTACCAGCGCTGATAAAACAGTGGCGCGTTAAGATTGTGAATTACCACCCAAGAAAATGTTCAACCAGATGTGAGTGATGAGCTTTTTAGTATCGGCGTATATGTTTTAAGACATTAACAGTTAGATTCTGTGGTTGGTTTCTCGCTGTTATATAAAGCTGTCGTGCCGTTCAGTTGTATGAAGGGGAGAGTGTTAGGAACATTTTGACGACCTTGGAACTTATCTATCCAATTACTTGTGACTGAGCTAGTATCGGTTGGTATGAGTTTATCAGTTGAGAGAAGATTAGAGATGCTTCCAAAAGTAAAAGTTTCCAAGTCGGTCGTCGCGTCGTTATACATTCTGCCTATTTCAGTATTGGCTTTATTACTCTTGCTGGTGTTCGTCCCTATTGAGCATAAAGTGGGATACTATATAACACTATTTTTTGCTTTATTTTCGATAGTGAATTGTATTTATAGTGTTGTATGCTCCTTTTTTATTCTCAGAGCTTATCACTCCGTATCAAATGCTCGGCACCGTGCATTTGATTATTTAGTACTATGTATATTGAATGTGTTTGCTGGTTATCACTTTTGGAGAAAGATAAAAAGGAAAGAACAAGCTGATGAGATAGAAGTCGATTTGCAGTGGAAGTTCAGTGTACTAGACGTCTTTTATATTGCATGGGTTTTTATTGCTATCGTGAGCAGTAAGCTGATGTACGGTGCGTAGCCATCAAACCTATTAGTTAGCCAAGCCGATTTTTTATCAGTGAATTGATAGTCAGAAAATGTACCAAACAAGCCGCATTGTGCGGCTTGTACATAAACTACGGTTAGAATGTTGCGTAGTTTGCTTGAATGTAGATGTTATTGCCCTCGTGATCACCACAAATACCTGAGAATTGAAGCGGTGTATTGGTATTTTTTGAATGCATGGCCAGATCAAACATACGTTCTGCACCTGGCGAGCTTGCAGGAATATAAGCATAAATTGCAGATGGACAACCCGGTGCTTCCCAAGTTGTATTTACACCGCTTTGTGCAGTTTCATTACTGTCAAATGAAGCAAAGTAATAATATGCATTGCCATGGAATACTTCAACGCGTACTTCCTTGACGATTTTATCTGCAGTTACAACAGTCGCAGCTCCCGGTTGAGCTGCTTGAGCGAAACCTGAAGATAGAACAAGTGACGCGACTAATGCTAATTTTTTCATATTAATATCCTTTGTTTTTTAATTTTAAATCCACTGGTTATTATATTTAAAAATACATTTTTTAAATGGTGGTGTGGTTTTAAGTGATATATTTAATTTATTTATTAATTAATTTATTTTCTTCTTTCAAAGTGGTTTTTATAAATTTATTAATTTATTTCTTACTTTTAAAAGAGTTTTTATAAATTTTTTATTGTTTATGATTTCGATGAAAATCTAAAATGAGCCCATAGAGCTAGGTGGTGTTATCGACATTTTTAACCATGTTTGTTCAAGTTCGTCCATCCGTTTACAAGAACTCTCCAATTATCAATAAAATCTTAATTATGTTTCTTTATTTATGGTTATTATCAAGTTTAGTGATAGGAATTACTCTTGCGTTTGGAGGAAGCCAATGTGCTCTCATCAGCTCAAAACATAGGAGAAAGCGTGGTAAATCGTTGTAAGTTAATTTTAGTTGGTCTGTTTTTATTCAATAGTCATATTGCAAGTAGTAAAGAGCCAGACATACGCGCTATAGAGCAGCTCCAATGGACGCCGTTAAACCCTTTACGTGGAGATGCGAGCCCTCAAGCCGCAGACTTGTGGGGAAACCGCCAAAAAGGCGGTGCCACTGGTTTTTTAGTAAAGTTTAAACCTGAGTTTACTTCACCTCCGCACATTCATAATGTGAGCTATCGAGGCGTTGTTATCAAAGGCCTTGTACATAATGATGATCCTGAAGCTCGTGATATGTGGCTTTCAGTAGGCTCTTTTTGGACACAGCCAGCTGGAGATGCACATATTACTGCGGCAAAAGATCAAGTTAATATCGCTTACATTGAAATTGATAGCGGTCCATATCTAGTACACCCAAAAGAGCAAGCATTTGACAATGGTGAGCAGGCAATGAATGTCGCCTCATCAAACTTAGTTTGGCTTAATGCGAGTGATATAAAATGGACAGACACCAAGTACAATGTGCAACGCGCATTTTTATGGGGTGATACTTCTGTTGGTAATTTAAATGGTAGCCTAATTAAATTACCAGTTGGCTTTTCAGGGAAGCTAGTAAGTGAGGGGGACACCTTTCATGCAGTGGTCATTAGCGGGCAAATAAGGTATGAATCGCAAAGCGTTCCACTTAAAGTCGGCAGTTACTTTGGGCAGAGCAAAGTGCATCGTGTCAAGGCAATACAAGATACCCAAATTTATATACGCACCAATAGTAAAATCCACATTGTAGAAGACAAATAATAAAGGCAGACAAAAACGAAGTTCCTTCGCCCTTATCAAAGAGGGCGAAGATTGATTCCTTATGATTATAATTTCAGATGCTTATAATAATAACTTGTACTATGAAATCGTCCTTCCTGATCAGATACATAATTGGGGATCTGCCCCACTTTAGTGTAACCGGAGGCCTGATAAAATAGCTCAGCTTTGTCTCCACTTTGCGTGTCTAATACGAGAAGCTGAATACCTTGCTTCAAAGCTTGTGACTCTACATAAGCCATTAATTTAGTTGCATACCCTTTTCGATGAGCACGGGGCTGGACTAAGAGTTTTTCTACTTCTGCGCGATGGCGACCGTTTTGCTTGTGGCAGAGTGCCAGCTGCACAGTGGCTTGCACTTCATTGTTATCATACAAGATGTATAAAAGTCTTAGCTTGTTCTCCAGCTCTCTATTAACAGATTGCCAGTACTTAGTAAGAATGTTTGACTCAGACGCTTTGTAAAACCCAAGTGAAGCGCCTGTTTCTATACATGCCTGCAATAATATTGAGAGTTGATTTTGCGTATTATCATCAATACAGCGTAATTGTTTGGTTGTGATCATCTTATTTCTGGATAGTGAGTTGGTTAATTTCAATTTCTAACGCTCGCAGCTGCTGTTGCAATTTTTCTTTCTTTTTAAATAGTTTATCGAGCTGTGTATTCGGTGGGGTGTTGTGTGCACGTACGGCGCGGTATAGAGCCTGTTTAGAGACCTGACATGATGTCGCAGTATCGCTGATACTAAAACCATGTTTATGGACCAAGTCCACTGCATGTCTGAGAACTGAGCTGCGCTTAATTTGGGACGCGTCCATGACTGATTTCCTGCTTTCATATTAAAGCTAGGTATAAGAAAGAACAGTGCCAAAAATTAAAAGTAAATATTTTCATATGCTTACTGTTCTTTAGTAGGGAGTTTTGCGCTATTTAGGGGCTTTGTTTCTAAACTTGCACCAAATAGAGGCAAAATGCTGATCTATGCAACGAGGAATATGCATATAGATGCTAGAAACTCAGTACTAACTTTGTACCAAGTATTTGATTGGTTCTCGAATTAGGGTACACATATTATATGAGCACCCCTGATTTTTACAATTACAGTGCTGAATATTTAAACTGGTTGGTATTGGATGGTGTCAGTAATGTTAAAGATTTGCGAGCGTGGCGGGTTATCTTTCTCTTGTACTGTTCTGTATCACATAATACTTCAATTAAAGAGTAGTAACGGTTATTACCCTGTTTAGCCAAAGTTTTAATTAACCAAGCGACGCCATCTAAAGTCAGAGCATTTGACGAATGTCGATTTTGCCAAATTGTATTAGCTATTTGATCCAACTGTTCAACAGTAAGCTCATCCATTTGATAGTACTTTTTTGCAATGTGCTGGAGAGTCCCTCCTTGGGTGGAGAGCAGCTCATTCAAATTGGTTGATTTACTAATCGAAATTTGCGGCTTTACATGAATCACATAGCCAGCTTCTTGACCATATGCAGTAAACCTGACGACTCCTAACCCTTTGTAACTATATTCGTAATACGCTTGGCGTGCAGAGAATAGGTTTGCTTTCATGTAATTTTTAGAACTAGGTTCTCCCAGTTTGGCTGTTACCCTGCCTACACTTTCCCCGCCTTTAATCTGTGCAAATTGCTCAGCTAGGTCGCTGTTTAAGGCATAGGTTTTATTAGTTAGACTATAGTATTCTGCGGCAGATAGTTGTTTTGGTTCACTGCCTTGCTCTTCAATGTAAATAACGGGCGACACTATTTTGCCAAATAGGTCTTCTATCCAAACAGCTGAGCGACTTTCATTTAGCTCCCCCCCAACGATGTAATGTGTGTTTTCTTCTGGTATGAAAGAGATATCACCACGAACTTCAAAACTCGATCCCGAATTAAATAGCTGATTAATCGGTGCTGCGAAAACAGTTTGACCAACTAAATGAAGCTTTTGAGATAGGGTCGTGACTTGATGAGTATAACCTCGCGCTCTGAGGTTGGAACCTTGGCCTGATGTTGCAGAAAAAGTACTATTGGCAGCATTATACACACTTTTCCCATCTACCTTGGATATATAAAACATATCAGCTGAACTTCTTCCCTTAATTTGAAAGCTGTCATCCACCTTAGATACTGGCCCTGTATAGTTTTCAGGGATTGGATTGTGTGTAGTTTTACATGCTGCCAAAAATAAGCAGGTTATTAAAAGTAAGTATCTCATTTCTGTGCTCTATGATTTATATGAAAATTTAAGGGGTCATGCTTTGCAGCGTTATTTTAACATCAGCAGCATTTTGTTCCCATTATTTATTGTTTTTATGAGAATTATTATAAAGTTCTAGCTGAGTATGTATCTGGATTTTATATTGGAGTCTTCATTACCTATCGGCATCCATAAGTACAAAGTACAGCCCGCAAGGCAATTTGGGTTGGTGTTAAGCGCTTCACTTGAGTTGCCAATTGCTCCTTAGCAGAGCAACCGCTATACAATGAAATAGCTAGAAGGGTAGGAAGAGGTTTTCAGTTAGAAAAATGCCTTTTCCATTTTGGATGAGATATAACTTTTACTGTTAACTGCGCCTACTAAAAGTAAAAGTAACCCAACAAACAGCCAAACAGGCGTGTGACCGTGCTTACTAAAAAAGCTATGGCCGGATATCAGTTTTAATTCTGTACTTAGTATATCACTGGTAAATTGCGGGATCGTAATCTGCTGGTTTGAGATTGGGTCGTAGACGCCACTTATTCCATTGTTGGTCACCCTGACAAGAGGTCTTTGTAGTTCCAGTGCACGCATTCTTGCAATCTGCATATGCTGGTGTGGGCCATGAGAATCTCCAAACCACGCATCATTACTCACAGTAAATAAGATATCAGACGCATGGGTGTAGTTTCCTCGTACAAGCTCACTAAATGCTATTTCGTAGCAAATAGCTGGTAAAACATGTATTCCATTGGCGACTAGGTTATTTTGCACAGCGTCACCGCGAGAAAAAGAAGACATTGGCAGATCAAAAAGAGGTGCAAGTGGTCTAAGCAAATCTTCAAAAGGAACAAATTCGCCAATTGGCAATAACTGATGTTTTTGGTATCGATTACGGTGGAGATAGCGATACTGCCCTTCACTGTCATCACGTTGCTTTTTCCCCAAGACAATGAGGGTGTTGTACACATTGCGAGTATCAAACTGGTAATCAGGAATACCTGTAATTAAGGCGGTATTGTTAAACGCGGCAGCTTTGTCCAAATTAATCAGATAATCAAAAGCATAATCTTCGATTTCAGGGATAGCGGCTTCTGGCCAAACAACCAAATCAGCATCCGTCCAATTTGGACGAGTCATATCTTGGTATTTTGACATAGTAGGCCAAAACTGTTCGGGCTCCCAGCGCAAGCTTTGGGCAATATTTCCCTGCACTAACAGGGTTTTGAGCTGTTGGCCACTATAGCGTGTATCTGAAGTTTGTGTAGTGAACAAATACAGTAGTGCGATAGGAAGTAAAGTGGCGGCAGCGGCTTTGTAACGCTGATAACGTATTAACCAGTAAAGTGCGTAGCTCAATGCGACACATATTAAGGTCAGTCCAAACTCTCCTATCCAAGGAGCGAGAGTTTTAAGCGGTGAGTCTGTAAGCGTATAGCCAAAGCTAAGCCATGGAAAGCCGGTTAATAAGCTCCCTCTTAGATACTCTGTGATTGCAAACCCGCTGATAAGGAGCGCTAGTTTTTGCCAATGTTGTTTGCCGTAGCGGGCTGCAAAGGCAAATGCCAAAGCTGGATAAATTGCTAAATAGGCACACAGTAAGGCCATTGCTAAAATGGAAGCAAAAATAGGTAAGCCGCCAAATTGTGCAATAGACACATGGACCCAGCTAATACCTATAGCAAACCACCCAAAACCAAATAGAAAACCGTACTTCGCCGCTTGTTTTGGAGTCGGTTGATCAGTAACGTAAATGGCAATGGCAAGGCACAACAAGACTAATGGCCAAATACCAAATGGGGCATATGCAAAGGTTAATGCACAGCCTGCGCTTAACGCAAGCCATGCATACTTATCTTTTACGAGTGAGATAAGCTTATTCAGCGGTGTCTTCAACATGCTCTGTTTTCGGAACAGTGACCTGAAGTTGTAGTATACGACGGTTATCTGAGTTTGTTACTTTAAACTGCAGCGGTTCGACATCAATGATTTCACCTTTGCTCGGCATATGGCCAAATGCGTGTAAGATGATCCCACCTATGGTGTCTGCTTCTTGTGTATCATATTCAGTTTTAAAGTACTCATTAAACTCATCAAGAGGTGTTAATGCCTGTACATTAAATACGTGTTTTGAGAGCTGGCGAATATCTTGTTGCTCATCCTCGTCATCATGCTCATCCTCTATCTCACCGACAATGGTTTCGAGAATATCTTCAATGGTAACAAGACCGGAGACACCGCCATATTCATCAATGACAATTGCCATATGGTAGCGCTTTTGTCTAAATTCGTTGAGTAAAGTGTCTACACGTTTACTTTCGGGGACTACAATTGCCGGACGTAAATACTCTTTGATAGCTGGTAGCGTACCATTGCGCTTTAAAATTAAAGGCAATAAATCTTTTGCTAGCAAAATACCTTCTACATGGTCTTTGTCTTCGCATACTACTGGAAAGCGAGAGTGACTTGATTCAACCATGGCTGGAAGTTGCGACTCTAAGTCTTGCTCCACATCAAGGGTTATCATTTGAGATCGAGGTATCATAATGTCACGTACTTTGAGCTCTGAAACGCTCAATACACCTTCCATCATGTCTTTGGTCTCAGGGTCGATAAGTGCTCGCTCTTGAGCATCAGCAATGACTTCTACCAACTCTTCTTTATTTTGGGGTTCCCCTTGCAGCATCTGAGTGATGCGTCCCAGCCAGTTTCTGCTAGAAGAACCCTGGCTACTTTGCGAGTTATCGTCGCTCATTGTAGTTCTTTACTCCAATTAATTAATATCATCACGATAAGGGTCAGCTATTCCCAAATCGGCTAAAAATTCTTTTTCAAGACTTTCCATTTCCATGGCGTCTTGTTCATTTATATGGTCAAAGCCCAATAAATGCAAGCACCCATGTATGACCATGTGAGCAAAATGATCGTGGAAAGATTTCTCCTGCTCCTGTGCCTCACGAAAAACCACCTGAGGACAGATAATTAAGTCACCAACCAAGGGTAATTCAATACCTGGTGGCGCTTCAAATGGGAAAGACAAAACATTGGTCGGTTTGTCTTTGCCACGGTATTGGCTGTTTAACTCTTGGCTCTCAGCTTCGTCGGCAATACGTATTGTGACTTCCGCGTATTCTCTATACGGTAGAAGTGCTTTTTCGGCCCAGTTTTGAAACTGTGCCTCATTGGGCAGATTGTCAAACTCGCAGGCCAGCTGCAAATCTACATCAACACTCATGATTCAGGACCCTGTTGTTCAGTAGTTTGTTGTCTTGCTTTTTGCTTTGCGACTTTTTCTTGACGCTCTTGCTCTTCTTTTGCTTCATATGCTTCCACAATTCGTGCCACAACTGGGTGACGAACTACATCGTGTGATTTAAAGAAGTTAAATGATATCTCATCGACATTGCTGAGTACTTCAATGGCATGACGCAGACCTGAACGTGCGCCCCTCGGTAAGTCAACCTGGGTAATATCACCTGTAATAACGGCTTTTGAATTAAAACCGATACGAGTTAAGAACATTTTCATTTGTTCAGTTGTGGTATTTTGGCTCTCATCTAGGATGATAAAGGCATCGTTCAATGTTCTACCGCGCATGTATGCAAGTGGTGCTACTTCTATGACATTTTTTTCAATTAAGCGTTCAACTTTTTCGAAACCAAGCATTTCAAATAAGGCGTCATAAAGAGGGCGCAAGTAGGGGTCAATTTTCTGAGTTAAATCACCAGGTAAAAAGCCCAGTTTCTCTCCCGCTTCTACGGCAGGCCGAGTAAGAAGAATACGTCTTATTTCTTGTCTTTCTAACGCATCTACAGCGGCAGCGACTGCGAGGTAGGTTTTACCGGTACCTGCAGGGCCAATACCAAAGCTAATGTCATGGGTTAGGATATTGGCGACGTATTGACTTTGATTTGGGTTACGCGGTTTGACGACACCGCGTCGAGTTTTAATAAAGACCTCTTTTCCCCAAACGTTAGGCGTATCTTGTTCCAGACAATTTGCTTCGGTAATTGCCAAATGCACGTTGTCAGGCTCAATGTCTTTGGATTTGCCTTTTACTGGCTGAGTATCAACATACAGAGACTTTATAATGTCCACAGCGGCTTTGGCTGTGACTTGATTGCCTGTGACTTTAAACCAATTGTCTCTATGTGCGACTTCGACACCTAGACGGCGTTCAATTTGTTTTAGATTATCGTCAAAAGGACCACAAAGAGAAGAGAGGCGGTTATTGTCGGCAGGTTCTAGATAAAACTCAATATTCTTTACTTGATTGCTCAAAATGACTTCCTAAGATTGAATGCGCCAGCAAAGTGCTGGCGCAAAACAGATGTTCTATGGTGTAAAGGTTGCAACACCAATCTCATTGGCTTCAGGCTCTGAAGGCGCTCTGCTTAAGATATCTGACGGTGCAACATCACGGCGCAAGTCCATTTCAGACTCAGTACGAATTAACTCGCCACGTAGTGAGTTAGGTAGCGCCTCTGTAATACGTACGTCAACGAATTGACCGATCACTGAATGTGGGCCTTCAAAGTTCACAACACGGTTGTTCTCTGTACGCCCGCGCAGTTCCATTGGGTTCTTTTTCGAAGGACCTTCAACCAAAATACGTTGCTCAGTATCAAACATCTTACGGCTGATATCTTGTGCCATTTGGTTGATACGGTTTTGTAAAAGATACAGACGCTCTTTCTTTTCTTGCTCAGGTACATCATCAGGCAAGTCTGCCGCTGGGGTTCCAGGACGCGCTGAGTAAATGAAGCTGAAGCTCATATCAAAGCCAATCGCGTTGATAAGGTTCATTGTTTCTTCAAAGTCAGCTTTGCTTTCGCCAGGGAAACCAATGATGAAATCTGAACTCATACTTAGGTTTGGACGGATCTTACGCAGTTTACGGATAGTTGACTTGTACTCAAGCGCGGTGTGGCCTCGCTTCATTAGGTTAAGTACGCGGTCTGAGCCACTTTGTACAGGTAGATGCAGGTGATCTACTAGCTCAGGCACATCTTTATAAGCTTCGATGATGTCTGGCGTAAACTCAACTGGGTGAGAAGTCGTATAACGGATGCGGTCAATACCATCAATGGCTGCGACGTAACGCAATAGATCTGAGAAGTAGCATACTTCACCGTCATGCATCTCACCGCGAAATGCATTTACGTTTTGACCCAAAAGGTTTACTTCACGTACGCCTTGCTCTGCAAGCTGAGCAACTTCTAAAATAACATCATCAAGAGGACGACTTACCTCTTCACCACGTGTGTAAGGAACTACGCAGAATGTACAATATTTAGAACAGCCTTCCATGATCGATACAAATGCACTAGGGCCTTCAGCTTTCGGTTCTGGTAGGCGGTCAAATTTTTCGATTTCAGGGAAAGAAATGTCAACAACAGAACCTTCTTTGCTCTGAACCTGCTTAATCATTTCAGGTAGACGGTGAAGTGTCTGAGGACCGAATACGATATCAACAAAAGGTGCACGTTGACGGATTGTGTCACCTTCTTGAGAAGCTACGCAGCCACCCACACCGATAACCAAATCAGGATTATCTTCTTTTAATAGTTTCCAACGACCCAATTGGTGAAATACTTTCTCTTGTGCCTTCTCTCGAATTGAACACGTATTGAGTAGGATCACATCCGCCTGTTCAGCTTCCTCTGTCAGCTGATAGCCATTGGTGGCATCAAGCAGATCCGCCATTTTCTGGGAGTCATATTCATTCATTTGACAGCCCCAGGTTTTGATATGCAATTTTTTACCCATTGAAATAAAGCCTCGTTTTCAATTCGATGATCAGCACAACGTCTTGCCAGTTAATAAAATACCCCTACAACTGGCAAACACTTACTAAAATAGCTTAAAAAGAGGCGTATTTTATCTGACCTATAGTCACTAGCCAAGTATAGATTTCATCTTTCAAAGTAGGGATCAAGGACGGTTGTAATTATTCGACTACAATCATGCAAAGAGATCTTTTTCTCACTAATTAAGATACAATGTAAATACACCAGCTAATTTAGGCAAATTTATGAAAAATAACGTGTTGATAGTCGGTGGCGGCATGGTTGGCGCAGCTGCGGCAGTGGAGCTTGCCCGTCAAGGATGTCAGGTCACCGTGATTGAAAATAACCCCATAGACCCGATAGCGATACTCGAAGGTGAGCAGGTAGATATTCGCGTATCGGCGATCAACCGTTTTTCGGAAGCATTGTTAGATAAACTCGGTGCCATGCCATTGATACGCCAAAGTCGCAATGCGCCTTATCATCAATTAGAAGCATATGAGCATGGTAGTGAGCATCTTCTGTTTGATAGAGAAGAGGTATCGACATCTCATTTGGGCCACTTGGTTGAAAACAACATAATTCAAGCTTCTTTATGGACGCAGTTTGAAGAAAACAATATCAAAGTGGTGACGGTAAAAGATGCGCCAGTAGCCATTGAGCAACATATTAGTAGCATTGATTTGGTTTATCCTGAGCAACGCTTTAGTGCTGATTTAGTGATTGCTGCAGATGGCGGACGCTCTGCACTGCGTAGCCTTGCGGGTATCGGTGTGACGGGATGGCAGTACCAGCAGCACTGTATGGGGATCTTGATAAAGCTCGATGGCCCACAACAAGTAAAAACCTGGCAGGAGTTTAAACCCACAGGTCCGATTGCGTTTTTGCCTATGCAAGCGCCGTATGCCAATCTGATCTGGTATCACCATGGCTCCGAGTTAAAGCGTTTAAAAGCTCTAACTAATGACGGGTTAAAACAAGAGATCATAGAACACTTTTTTGATTTACCAGGTGATTTTACCGTTGAACAAAGTGCGGTATTTCCACTCGCACGTCAGCATGCCAATCAATACAGTAAAGGACGTTTAGTGTTAGTTGGTGATGCAGCCCATACGATTAATCCGCTTGCGGGGCAGGGCGTTAATCTTGGCTTTAAGGATGTGGCGGCGCTAGGCGGATGTTTACAGGGATTTGATGATGTTGGAGAGCTTGCTAGATTGCATCAATACGAAAAAATGCGCCGTAAAGATAATTTATTGATGATGAGCATGATGGATGCCTGTTATTTCGGCTTTTCAAATGAGATTAAGCCGTTAAAGTCGCTGCGTAGTCTTGCGTTAAAAATGGCGAATAAAGCTGGGCCAATTAAGCGGGAAGTCCTCAAACATGCGATGGGGGGCAGTTTTTAAACTGTGCCAAACAACCCAGTGTAAAAAAGGGAGCAGCAGGCTTCCTTTTTTTATTTCAAAATAAAGCGTAAAAATTGTCTTCGATGAAGAGTCTAAGTATGGATAAAAATAAAATAAAGAAATTGTTGGAATATTAAGAAAGATTTTTTTGATGAAGTATTTTGGAGAGTATTTAAACATGGTGCGGAAGGAGAGACTTGAACTCTCACATCCGAAGATACTGGAACCTAAATCCAGCGCGTCTACCAATTCCGCCACTTCCGCAATGTTTAATAATTATCTTTGAAGATAATTGGCTGGAGTACCAGGATTTGAACCTGGGAATGGCGGGATCAAAACCCGCTGCCTTACCGCTTGGCGATACTCCAACGATGGTAGTTAAAGTTATTTTAGTTCAAACTTTAAGAACATGGTGCGGAAGGAGAGACTTGAACTCTCACATCCGAAGATACTGGAACCTAAATCCAGCGCGTCTACCAATTCCGCCACTTCCGCATAGTGTTATCTCATAAAGAGATGGCTGGAGTACCAGGATTTGAACCTGGGAATGGCGGGATCAAAACCCGCTGCCTTACCGCTTGGCGATACTCCAACGATTATTTCAAATCTTATTGCGTTGGTCCCAGAATTTGAATCTGGGGGTGGATGAGTGAGGGATCAAAACCTCTCTCTTCTGTCCTTACCGCTTCCACTTCGTGTCGAGGCGATACTCCAACAAAGGTAGTTGATTATTTTAGTTCTTATCGAGAACTTGGTGCGGAAAGAGAGACTTGAACTCTCACATCCGAAGATACTGGAACCTAAATCCAGCGCGTCTACCAATTCCGCCACTTCCGCATATTCTATCTCATAAAGAGATGGCTGGAGTACCAGGATTTGAACCTGGGAATGGCGGGATCAAAACCCGCTGCCTTACCGCTTGGCGATACTCCAACAAAGGTAGTTGATTATTTTAGTTCTTATCGAGAACTTGGTGCGGAAAGAGAGACTTGAACTCTCACATCCGAAGATACTGGAACCTAAATCCAGCGCGTCTACCAATTCCG
>NZ_JASJUT010000002.1:666641-709641 GCF_030135505.1 Pseudoalteromonas obscura | reverse complement strand
TCCGCCACTTCCGCATGTATTTTCTTATAAAGAAAATGGTGGCTATGCCCTGATTTGAACAGGGGACCCCATCATTATGAGTGATGTGCTCTAACCAGCTGAGCTACATAGCCATTGGCTGGAGTACCAGGATTTGAACCTGGGAATGGCGGGATCAAAACCCGCTGCCTTACCGCTTGGCGATACTCCAACGAAATGATTATTTTAGTTCTTATCGAGAACATGGTGCGGAAGGAGAGACTTGAACTCTCACATCCGAAGATACTGGAACCTAAATCCAGCGCGTCTACCAATTCCGCCACTCCCGCACATTAGGGTAGTTAGTTTTAAAGTTGCTAATCAACTTGAAAAAGCATGGTGGCTATGCCCTGATTTGAACAGGGGACCCCATCATTATGAGTGATGTGCTCTAACCAGCTGAGCTACATAGCCATCTCTTTTTCGTTCATCACCATCGCTGGTGCGGGGCGTATTATGCGTATATGCCCCCATGCCGTCAACACCTTTTTTCGAAAAAATTTCGTATCACAGATTGTTTGCAGATAAATTAAGCGAAACGGCCTGTTTTTATACCAAAACAAAAAGGAAAGTACAATTATCGACAACAACCAAGGTTAAAAAATATAGGCATGCTTTGTACCTTTTAAGGTAAAAAACGCAATAGGGGCGTTTTTGATATAGATAAAAGCGTCGAGCGGACACAAAAAAAGCCCTGAATGAGGGCTTTTTTAGTCATTGTATAAGAAATGTCATTAAACGTTGAACAAGAAGTTCATCACGTCGCCATCTTTTACGATGTAATCTTTACCTTCTTGACGCATTTTACCCGCGTCTTTTGCACCGCTTTCACCTTGGTATTCAATGTAGTCATCAAAACCAATAGTCTGTGCACGAATAAAACCACGTTCAAAGTCAGTGTGAATTTTACCAGCAGCTTGCGGTGCCGTTGCGCCAACAGGAATGGTCCATGCGCGCACTTCTTTTACACCCGCAGTAAAGTAGGTTTGTAATTTAAGAAGTTCGTAACCGCCGCGGATCACTAAGTTAAGACCTGGCTCTTCAAGACCAAGATCAGCCATGAACTCAAGCTTGTCTTCTTCTTCAAGTTCTGACAGCTCTGATTCAATCGCAGCACATACTGGGATCACAACCGCGTCTTCAGCAGCTGCAATTTCACGTACTTTGTCTAAGAATGGGTTGTTTTCGAAACCATCTTCTGTGACGTTGGCGATATACATTGTCGGTTTGATCGTTAAGAAGTTAAGTGGCTTGATAGCAGCAAGTTCTTCTTTAGTTAGCTCTAAAGAACGCAGTGTTAGGCCTTCATCAAGGTGTGCTTTAACTTTTTCTAATACGTCGTTTTGGAATTTAGCTTCTTTATCGCCGCCTTTTGCTTTTTTAGCATTACGTTGTGCTGCGCGATCTGCTGCTTCCATATCTGATAAAACAAGCTCAGTATTGATAACGTCAATATCATCAGCAGGGTTAACTTGACCCGAAACGTGTACGATATTTTCATCTTCAAAACAGCGAACAACATGGCCAATGGCATCTGTTTCGCGAATGTTTGCTAAGAACTGGTTACCAAGACCTTCACCTTTTGATGCGCCTTTTACCAGACCGGCAATATCAACAAATTCCATCGTTGTTGCGATGGTCTTTTGTGGATTAACAATCGCAGCCAGTTGGTCTAGACGAGGATCCGGAACGGCAACAACGCCTGTGTTTGGTTCGATTGTACAAAACGGAAAGTTTGCGGCTTCGATCCCCGCTTTAGTTAATGCATTAAATAGGGTTGATTTACCAACGTTTGGTAAACCCACAATGCCACATTTAAAACCCATAATTTTGAACCTTCAGTTAATCAAATTGTTGCCGTATAAAAATACTTTACGGCTTAAATGAATGTAGTCTGTTTTGTGCTTTTAACACACCGTCTTTCGCTAAAATTTCCATGCAACGAACCGCTTCATCAACGACCGCATCAATTTTTTCTTGGTCAGCTTTTGGTGCTTTACCTAATACCCAGCCCGTGACTTTATCTCGGTGGCCCGGGTGACCAATGCCTATTCGCAAGCGCATAAATTCTTTATTATTGCCAAGCTTAGAAATAATGTCTTTCAAGCCATTATGTCCACCATGACCACCGCCTTTTTTAATTTTGGCGATGCCAGGGTCCATATCCATTTCGTCATGTGCAACGAGAATGTTTTCAGCTGGAATTTTAAAAAAGTTTGCAAGGCTTGATACCGCTTTGCCACTTAAATTCATATAAGTGGTGGGAATAAGCAATTTGAATTCTTGATTATTGATAAGAACTTTGCCTGTCAGGCCATGATACTTAGAGTCGGGTTTGAGAATGCAATTGTAGCGCTTTGCCAGTTCTTCTATGAACCACGCACCGGCATTGTGACGAGTGTTTGCATATTCGGGGCCTGGATTAGCCAGGCCCACAAGCATTTGAATATTATTCAAGGTGTTAACACCTTAAAAATTACTCAGCAGCTTCTTCAGCTTCTTCAGAAGCAGCGCCTTTAGGAGCGTTTAAAGTAACAACAGCTTGGTCGTGGTCCGCACCTTTAGCTAGTTCTACTGAAACAACACCTGCAGGTAGTGCAACGTCAGATAGGTGTACAGTTGCACCTACAGCGATTGCAGCAACATCAACTTCTACGAACTCAGGAAGTTGAGCTGGTAGACATGTGATTTCGATTTCTGTTACGTGGTGAGCAACAGTGTTACCGCCTTTAGTAGCAGCGTCTTCGTTGATGAAGTGTACTGGTACTTTAGTGTGGATCTTCTGAGAAGCATCAACACGTTGGAAGTCTAAGTGAGTGATCTTAGGCTTGTACGGGTGACGCTGGATGTCTTTAACGATAGCTTCAACAGACTCACCGCCAATGTTTAGCGTAAGGATGTGAGTGTAGAAACCTTCGTCTTCTTGCATGTGGATCACTTTGTTGTGATCTAGAGTAAGAGAAACAACTTCTTTGCCCGCACCGTAAAGGATTGCAGGAACTTTATCAGCGCGACGTAGGCGGCGGCTCGCACCAGTACCTAATTCTACGCGTACTTCAGCGTCTAAAACGTATTGTGACATAACTGTCTCCAAAATATATAAAGTTAATAATGTCAGAAAACTCGCGACCAAATTTTCTGGCGTATACCTATCAAGCTGACAAATTTTGTCTGCCCAGTAGGTAAAAAAGGCGCGCTAATATAGCACTATCATGGCTAGATTAAAACCATTAGAGCAATAAAAAAGCACCAAACGGTGCTTTTTTATTTAATCTTGCAATGAATTAGTGTTCAAACATTGCCGAGATTGATTCTTCGTTGCTGATACGGCGAATAGTTTCTGCCATCATGTCAGCTAAGGTTAACACTTTAACCTTATCAATTGCGCGAAGCTCGTCAGACAACGGAATAGAGTCTGTTACGATCACTTCGTCGATAACTGAGTTACGTAAGTTCTCAGCAGCATTACCAGATAATACTGGGTGAGTAGCGTAAGCAAATACGCGCTTAGCGCCATGCTCTTTTAATGCTGCAGCGGCCTTACATAAAGTGCCACCTGTATCGATCATATCATCAACAATGATGCAGTCACGGCCTTCAACGTCACCGATGATGTGCATAACTTGTGACACGTTTGCTTGAGGACGACGCTTGTCGATGATAGCAAGGTCTTTGTCGTCAAGTAGCTTTGCAATAGCACGCGCACGTACTACGCCACCAATGTCAGGTGATACAACGACGACATCATCAAAGTCACGCTCTTTCATGTCTTCGATAAGTACTGGGCTACCAAATACGTTATCTACTGGCACATCGAAGAAACCTTGGATTTGTTCTGCATGTAGATCCACAGTTAAAACGCGGTCAACACCTACACTTGATAGGAAGTCTGCTACCACTTTTGCAGTGATAGGCACACGTGCTGAACGAACGCGGCGGTCTTGACGTGCATAACCAAAATATGGGATCACTGCGGTAATACGGCCCGCAGAGGCACGACGAAGTGCATCAACCATAACGATAAGTTCCATTAGGTTATCGTTTGTTGGCGCACAAGTTGATTGAATAATAAAGACGTCTGAACCACGTACATTTTCATTGATTTGAACGCTGATCTCACCGTCACTAAAACGGCCTACAACGGCATCACCTAACTCAATAAATAAACGTTTTGCAACTTTTTGAGCTAGCTCGGGTGTTGCGTTACCAGCGAAGAGCTTCATGTCGGGCACGGTAGGGTTCCTCAGGCACTGAATTTTTGGACTAACATGCAAAGACTAAAATAGCACAGTCAATACAGGCTAACTTAAACTAATTTACTTCTCTTTGTTTAGCCACGTAGCTAATTGCTTGTGAGTGATCGACTCACGTGCACTTTTGGCTACAAAGCCTTGCCAAGATGACGGCATTTCCTGGAGTACACGCAGTGCTGTTTGCTCGTCATCAAAAACTGCAAAACAACAACTTCCAGTTCCAGTCATTCTTGACGGCGCATATTTTAGCAACCACGTCAGGGTCTTTTCAACCTCAGGGTAAAGCTTTTTAACTAACTCTTCGCAGTCATTTCGTGTCTCGGCCATTTTCCAAGGGGTTTTTAGTTTCGGTGTACTGCGTGGTAAGTCTGGATCAGTGAATACTTTCACTGTGCTGACATGAACGCCTGGAGCGATAACTAAATACCATTTTTCCGGGTATTCAAATGGAGTCAATTCTTCTCCAACACCTTGGGCTAGCGCGGTTTTACCATGAATAAACACGGGGACATCTGCGCCTAATTTTAACCCTAATTCAGCCAAGTCTTGAATAGAGAGTGAGCAACCCCAGAGTGTATTTAAAGCAAGCAAGGTTGTCGCAGCATCAGATGAGCCACCACCAACACCTCCGCCCATCGGTAAGTGTTTCGTTAAATGTACGTTTACCCCTTTTTTCACCTTTCTATATGGAAGCAATGCGTTTGCAGCTTTAAAAATGAGGTTGTCTTCTTTGTTAATGCCAGCCACATCACCGCAGATAAAAATCTCATTTTGGTCGATTAACTCAAATCTCAGCTCATCGCCAAAGTCGAGCATTGTGAAGAGACTTTCAAGTTCGTGGTAGCCATCGGCTCTGCGATCATTAATATGTAAAAAAAGATTGAGTTTGGCCGGGGCTGTTAGGGTGAGTTTATTCATTAGGAGTCGAACTGCCATGCGTTAATTTGAATCTTTATCGTAATGTCTTGATGGGACAATGTCAGTCTTGCGGGCAGGGACAAACCATCGAAATTACGGTACCGTTGATACTTTATGGTCCATATTTTGCCCTGCTTATCTTGCCAACTAGCTTGTTTAACTCGGCCTGTGCTATCCAATTGGAAGTCATTTTCAAAGCGAGTCGCAGTAAACCAACTTGGCGCTTGCTTGATTGGCAACTGCCAGCCACTAACACGATGAATTAGAGGACCACTCTCTGGTCCTGTATATGACTTGCCATCGATGACTAGCTCACTATACTCTGCAAGCTCGGTCATTTTTAATATTTGCGTGCCAATGAAGCTCGTGAGTGTGAGCGCTTGTTTGTTATTAGTATACTGCCAATTAAAATTCACAGACTGGCGATCATCAGGTGCAATAAAAGCAATTTTGCCACGGGCCTGCCATTTGTTGTACTCAACAAGGGTATTTAGAGCCGATTGTCCCTGTACTGGGTGCTTGGGTGATTGCGCACAGCCACCTAGAAACAAAAAAAACATGAGCAAAATCAAATGAAATTGTTTCAAATGAGGTTCCTTACTTTCCATATTCGATTGATTTTTGGTAAAATTGGCCGCTTTAAAGCAGGGCTTGGGCAACACTGGCATTTATGACCATCATCGCACTTGGTATTAATCACAAAACCGCTTCCGTTGAATTACGTGAAAAAGTCGCATTTTCACCAGAGCAATTGTCTCGTGCTTTGGAGCAGCTCAATCGGTTATCAGAGTTTCATGAATCAGTGATTGTGTCTACCTGTAACCGTACCGAAATCTATTGTAGCCTCGACAATGATAATTCCCAAGCGCTTCTCGGTTGGCTGGCAGATTTCCATGATATTTCGCAGCAAGAGTTAGCGGATAATGTTTATATTCATCAAAATCAAGATGCGGTAAACCATTTAATGCGAGTTGCATGCGGTTTGGATTCATTGGTGTTAGGTGAACCGCAAATTCTTGGCCAGATAAAGCAAGCTTATAACAGCTCGAAGCACCATCATGTGATCCAGCCCATGTTTGAGCGCTTATTTCAAAAAACCTTCTCAGTTGCAAAGCAGGTACGTACTGAAACTGAGATTGGTGCCAGTGCGGTATCCGTTGCTTATGCTGCGGTGAATCTAGCAAAACATATCTATGGTAAGCTCGATAAAACAAAGGTCTTGTTGATCGGGGCAGGTGAAACCATAGAGTTAGTTGCCAAGCACCTCTCTCAACATCACCCACAGCACATTACCGTTGCAAACCGAACAATTGAGCGTGCTAAAAATCTAGCCGAGGAAATTGGCGGGGATGTCATTTCTCTTGCTCAGTTACCAGATGAATTACAGCATGCTGATATCGTGATAAGCTCTACAGCAAGTACTTTACCGATAATTGGTAAAGGGGTGGTAGAACAAGCGTTAAAGCAAAGAAAGTATCGTCCTATGTTGTTTGTTGATATTGCAGTGCCAAGGGATATTGAAAGCCAAGTCAATGAACTCGATGCTGCTTATTTATATACGGTTGATGACTTACAAGCCATCGTTAATGAAAACATCGCAAGTCGCGAACAGGCGGCAACACAAGCGCAGGCGATCATTGATGATAAAACCAGAGAGTTTGCAGATTGGCAGCGCTCTTTAAAATCGGTTGATGTGATCCGTCAGTACAGGACATCAGCACAGGAAATAAAATTAGAGCTCGTGGAAAAGGCTGTAAATCAGCTACAATCGGGTAAAGATTCAGAAAAAGTCTTGCTTGAGTTGGCTAATAAGCTCACAAACCGACTTACTCACGCCCCTACGCACGCTATCCAAAAGGCAGCAAAAGATGGGGATACAGAGCAGTTAATATTGCTTAAGCAGGCATTAGGTATTGAACAGGAATAATATATAGATGAAAGAGTCTGTCTATCGTAAGTTAGAAACCCTAGTTGAGCGTCATGAAGAAGTTGAAGCAATGCTAGGCGATCCAGAAGTGATTGGCGATCAGAACCGCTTTCGCGCACTTTCTAAAGAGTACTCAGAGCTTGAAGATGTTGTAAAAACATTTACTGCTTATCAGCAAGCACAAGAAGATGTCGCTACAGCAGAAGAAATGTTGAAGGATTCAGATCCTGATATGCGTGAAATGGCGCAAGAAGAATATAAAGAAGCAAAAGCGGCGATTGTTGAGTTAGAAGATCAACTACAAGTGTTGATGCTGCCAAAAGATCCAAAAGACGACAACAATGTCTACTTGGAAGTACGAGCTGGTACGGGTGGTGATGAGGCGGCTATTTTCGCAGGTGACTTATTCCGTATGTACAGTCGCTACGCTGAAACGCAAAAGTGGCAAGTAGAGGTGGTAAGCGCTAACGAAGGTGAGCACGGCGGTTATAAAGAAGTCATTGCCAATATCAAAGGTGATGGTGTGTATGGCAAGTTGAAGTTTGAGTCAGGCGCACATCGTGTACAACGAGTTCCTGAGACTGAATCACAAGGTCGTGTTCATACCTCCGCATGTACGGTTGCTGTTATGGCCGAAATTCCAGAGGCAGAAGCAATAGAAATCAACCCTTCAGACCTCAAAGTAGATACATTTAGAGCGTCAGGTGCCGGTGGTCAGCACGTCAACAAAACAGACTCTGCTATTCGTATTACGCACATTCCAACCGGTGTTGTAGTTGAGTGTCAGGATGAGCGTTCTCAGCATAAAAACCGAGCGAAAGCGCTTTCAGTATTGGGGGCACGACTACAGCAAGCTGAAGATGAGAAGCGCCAAGCTGCAGAAGCCAGCGAGCGCCGCAATCTAGTTGGTAGTGGTGACCGCTCTGAGCGTATTCGCACCTATAATTATCCGCAAGGTCGTATTACAGATCATCGTATCAACTTAACGTTGTATCGCTTAAATGAAGTGGTCAGTGGTGAACTGGGCGCGATCATTGATCCACTTCTTATTGAACACCAAGCAGATTTACTTGCTGCGATGGGTGATGACTAAGGTGACCCTGCTGTCCAATGCCCAAGCAATTGCTTGGGCAACGAATCAATTGTTCGAGCACTCAGATTCTCCCAAACTCGACGCAGAGGTACTGCTACTGCATATCCTCGACAAGCCTAGAAGTTACTTATTTACATGGCCTGAAGTCGAACTAACAGAACAACATCAACAATTATTTAAAGAATATATTGCACGGCGATTGCAAGGCGAGCCTGTTGCGCATATTACAGGTGAAAGAGAGTTTTGGAGCTTATCGTTTTATGTTAACAACAGCACGTTAATCCCCAGACCAGATACAGAGACTTTGGTTGAATATGCTCTTGGCTTGGCATTACCTGAACAAGCAAAAGTGCTCGATTTGGGCACTGGTACAGGCGCAATTGCTTTATCTTTGGCGTCTGAAATGCCCAATTGGCAAGTATGGGCGGTCGATTATTCTCATGATGCAGTAGCGCTTGCAGTGCGGAATCAACAAAGGCACGGCTTAAATAATGTGACTATTGCGCAAAGTGATTGGTTCTCTAATGTACCTGAGCAGCTTTATGACCTTATAGTCAGCAACCCTCCCTATATCGAATGTGATGACGTTCATTTAAAACAGGGAGATGTCCGCTTTGAGCCTTTGTCAGCGCTGGTTGCACCAGAAAATGGTTATGCTGATATTCGCCATATAGCTTCGCAGGCTAGAAAATACCTACGCCCAGAAGGATTTATTTTGGTCGAACATGGGTTTGAACAAGGTTGCGGTGTCAGAGAGATTTTTGCACAAATGGACTATCGCAATATACTTACAATAAAAGATATGGCAGGCTGTGATAGAGTAACTTTGGCACAAATGCCTCAGTGATGCGTTGAATGCATTAATATTTTTAATTACAGCCCGCGTCAAACAAGCGTTAAGGACTCTCTATGGATGATTTTTTGTTTTCAGATGAGCCAACCGATGTCATCGAAACGGAACAAAGTGGCACTTGGAAAGTCATTATTGTCGATGACGAACCTGAAGTACATGCAGTCACAAAACTTGCATTGAGTGATTTTGAGTTTCAAAAGAAAAAGCTGGAATTCCTCAGTGCTTATTCTGGTGAAGAAGCAAAGCAAGTGGTTGTTGAGCACCCAGATGCAGCCATTGTGTTGCTGGATGTGGTGATGGAAACTGACGATGCGGGTCTAAAAGTCGCGCAGTTTATTCGGGAAACGGCAAAAAATAACAATATTCGAATTATTCTTAGAACGGGGCAGCCTGGACAAGCCCCCGAGCGACAAGTGATCGTTAACTATGATATTAATGATTACAAATCTAAAACAGAATTGACTGCGCAAAAACTGTTTACAGTAGTGATGTCTAGTTTGCGTTCCTACCGAGATATTTTGTCTATCGATCAATCTCGTCAAGGACTTGAGAAAATCATTACCGCTTCACGCGATATTTTTGCAACACACTCAATCGAGCAATTTATCGAAGGCGTTATGCAGCAATTGACCTCGCTGCTCGGTACAGTTGATGAAGCCATGTATGCAACCTCCCTAGTTGCCAGCAATGAACCTGACACATGCAGTGAAGAACTCGTTGTATTTACTGGGCGAGGAGAGTTTGCAAAATGTGAAGGTAAGCCGATTGAAGATGTTCTCAACGAAGAGCAAATTCAAGCGTGTAAAAAAGCCCTCAATGAGAAAAGCATCGTATACAAAGACAACTATTTATTCTCATATTGCTCAAGTGAGTATAATCATGCATCTATGTTGTTTGTGTCTGGGATCCCTGAGTTTTTAACCGATACGCAAAAGCATTTAATCGAAATTTTCTCTCAGAATGTGCAGTTGGCATACGAAAATGTGCAGTTGCAAGCTGAAATTGAAGATACACAGCAAGAGCTAGTTTACCGCCTCAGTGAAGCATTAGAAATGCACTCGACTGAATCCGGCAATCATGTAAAACGTGTTGCATATATTTGCCATGCACTTGCTGTGGGCTATGGGCTTGGAAATAGAGAAGCAGATCTCGTTCGGATAGCGTCACCTTTACATGATGTTGGCAAAGTTGGCATTCCTGACGCCATACTAAATAAACCTGCAAAGCTTGATGACGAAGAATGGACCGTGATGCAAAGCCATGCCAAGAAAGGGTATCAATTACTACGAGACTCGAAGCGGGAAATAGTGAATGCAGGGGCTATCATTGCTAGAGATCATCATGAGAAGTGGGATGGCAGTGGTTACCCAAAAGGCACTAAAGGTGAAGATATTCATGTGTTTGGACGTATTGTTGCCTTAGCTGATGTATATGATGCACTGCGTCATCGTCGCTGCTATAAAGAAGCATGGGAGCTACCTGATGTCATTAAAGAAATTAATAATCAAAGCGGAAAGCACTTTGACCCGAAATTGGTTAATGTTTTTAATGAGATCATAGATGAGCTAGAAGATATCTTGGTGCGTTACCCAGATAAAGTGTGAGGTTGATGTGGATTATATTGCTTTAAAACATACTCATATGATTTTTGCCCTGTTGAGTATCATATTGTTCTATACGCGTTCAGTGTCCCGTTTAGCAACTGGCAAATTGGCAAAACAAAAGGTGTTGTTTATTACCAGTCATGGTGTTGATACCTTGTTGCTTATATCAGCTGTGTATTTGGCAATCACGTTAGGAATGAAACCTAGCTCACAACCTTGGTTAATGGAAAAAATTATCCTTGTTGTGGGCTATATAGCACTGGGCTTCGTGATTGCGAAGTCAAAAAGTAAAGCAAAACAAATCCCTGCGTTGCTTGGGGCGACAGGTGCTTTACTAGCGATTGGCTATTTAGCTTCGACTAAGAGTGCATTTATTCTTTAATCTATTGCCAGAAAACCTACTATAGCTCGGCGTGTTCGAATTATCAGCGAGTTAAGCGAGCGATAAATTTCCCCTTGGGAATGGGCTAAAAAGTGTTACACTACCGCCTTATTACTTTCACATGGGTTAGCAGTACAGTCTATGACGGATACTTGGTTTGATGAACAGCAAGAATTAGGTATGGATTATGCCGTGCCTGCATTACTTCGTAGCATTTATGCTGAACAACGTTGGGATGCGCAAGCCGACACCGAACAAACGCTGTGCCAATTGGCTGAGCTAGAGTTGGCTGTTGACGAAATGTGTGTAAAGGAAAAAGACGTACATAAGCGTGTAGACTTGTTGCTTGATACTTTTTATACCAAGTGGTTGTTTAGCGGAACTGGGCAGAAAGTGCCTGAGTACTTACTCAACAATATCGGTTACGTGCTCAAAATGCGCAGTGGCACTAGCACTGCGTTGGCAATTTTACTTGCGCATCTTCTTGAGCGTGCCAACTTTAATGCGACTGTTGCACTAATGCAAAATGAAGTCATGGTGCATGTGGCATTAAGTAGTGAAGAAGGCTACATCATAGATCCTGCTTCTGGTCAGCAGTCTTGGTACGTTACCCCCGAAAATGATGGCGAAAAAGATCAAGAGCCAATGGAGTTGATCATAGGGGATGAAGCCTTCAAACTTTATCTAGCACAACAAAAATGGTCTTTTATTGCTGCTGAAAAATTTAGCCACGCATTGAGCTGTGTTGAGTTACTGATGGAACTATTAGGCGATGACCCTTACGAGAGACGCGACAGAGGATATTTGCTCAATCAACTTAACTGCCCAAAAATGGCCAAAGATGATTTACAGTTTTTTGTAGATGAATGCCCTGATGACCCCACCATTGAGATCATACAGAATCAAATAGAAGAGCTTGCCGACCACAATAATATATTGCACTGATGTGTGTTGGCCCTGCCAGCACAACGCTTGGATGTATGGCCGTTGAAAATACGCAAGTAAAATACCGATCATCGACTAACCGCGAGTAGTCAAACTAAATGCAAGATTATATGCTCTAAACACTTTAATCAAAGTTATTGGTTAGGCTGAGTGCTCTTAGGTATAAATTAACGAGTGATTTCATTCCCGTATTGCCAAACTAAGATGTGTACTCAGCGTTTTTGCCATAATGGCACTATGCTTGATTTTATCAATCGCAGATTTGCCCTCAAAGAGAATAAAAAATACAGTGTACTAGGTAGCAGGGCATATTGATTGTTCTTCACCTGTTTAAATTGGATTGAAATATGAATACACAGATTATTAAAGTTGGAAACATCGAAGTTGCGAACGACAAACCCTTTGTTTTGTTCGGTGGTATGAATGTGCTTGAATCACGTGATCTCGCAATGCAAATTGCAGAGCACTACGTTGAAGTCACTTCAAAGCTAAACATCCCATATGTATTTAAAGCTTCTTTCGATAAGGCTAATCGCTCTTCAATTAATTCGTACCGCGGTCCGGGCATGGAAGAAGGACTTAAGATTTTTGAGGAGATCAAACGTACTTTTAATGTTCCGGTGATCACCGATGTTCATGAGCCATTCCAAGCTGCACCCGTTGCAGAAGTTGCGGATGTAATCCAATTACCCGCCTTTTTGGCGCGCCAAACTGATCTAGTAGTGTCTATGGCAAAAACAGGTGCAGTGATCAATGTTAAAAAGCCACAATTCTTGGCGCCTCATGAGATGCGTCACATCATTAAAAAAATTAATGAAGCGGGCAATGAGCAAGTAATTTTGTGTGAACGCGGAAGCAGTTTTGGTTACAACAACCTTGTGGTTGATATGTTAGGTATGGATGACATGAAACATATGGCGCCAGTGATTTTCGATGCGACACATGCGCTACAGCGCCCAGGTGGCCGTGCTGATTCAGCAGATGGCCGAAGAGCACAGGCGGCAGAACTTGCACGCAGTGGTATGGCGTTAGGCCTTGCTGGTTTATTTATTGAGGCGCACCCTGATCCAAATGTTGCTAAATGTGATGGTCCGTGCGCGCTGCCTTTAAATAAATTGGAAGGCTACTTGAAGCAAATGAAAGCGGTTGATGAGTTAATCAAGAGTTTTGATGCGCTTGATACCAGCGCGAGCGTTTAATTTGCCTAGTTAGGCCGGGCAGTGACCATAGGATGGTGGTTGCCCAAAAATACAACAACATAAAATATAACAACATGTAAAGGCGTCCTGCTATGGCAAGAAGGTTACCACCACTGAATGCTTTAAAAGCGTTTGAAGCAGCAGCCAGGCACTTGAGTTTTACCAAAGCCGCTGAAGAACTATTCGTAACGCAGGCGGCTATCAGCCACCAAATAAAAACGCTTGAAGAACACTTGGGATTAAAGTTGTTCCTCAGAAAAAACCGCTCCTTGCTACTGACAGAAGAAGGGCAAGGCTATTTTTTAGACATAAAAGATATATTTTCGCAGCTTATTGATGCAACTGAAAAGCTGCTTGCTCGGGGCGCAAAAGGTTCACTCACGGTGAGTTTAACGCCGAGCTTTGCAATTCAATGGCTGGTGCCAAGATTAAGCAAATTTAACGAATTGTTTCCGGATATCGATGTGCGGATTAAAGCCCAAGATCAGGATGAAAACTCGCTAACTGATGATGTCGATGTGGCAATTTATTATGGTCGTGGTAACTGGAATGGTGTGCAAACCCACAAATTACACACTGAGTACTTAGTGCCTTTGTGTAGCCCTTTGTTACTCAATGGTCCAAAGCCTCTCGACCAGCCAAGTGATTTGGCTAATCATAACTTATTGCACGATACGACGCGTCGCTCTTGGAAGGCATGGCTTAAAACTGCCGGTGTGCGCAATGTGCCTGCGAATACAGGGCCTATTTTTAGCCATTCATCCATGGTGCTACAAGCGGCTGTGCACGGTCAAGGCATAGCATTGGGCAACAGTGTACTGGCAAAACCTGATCTTGATGCAGGCCGTCTGGTTATCCCATTCAGTCACAGCTTAGAAAGTAAAAACGCTTACTATCTGGTCTGTCGGGAGTCGCAAGCGGAGCTTGGAAAAATCGTGTCGTTTAAAGATTGGATGCTCAGTATGGTTGAGCAAGAACAAATATAACAAGGTACTTTAACTATGAGTAATAAGGTTGTCGTTGAATGGCACAAGGCCCAGAACCCTGTGGCACAGTTTGTATTTGCCCATGGTGCTGGTGCCGGGAGTGATTCAGACTTTATGCAGGATATGGCGGCCAAGCTTGCTGAGCAAGGTATTGATGTTGCGCTGTTTGACTTTGAGTACATGGAAACAGCCAAAGCGTTAAATAAGAAGCGACCACCTGATAGAGCGCCCAAACTGCTTGCTCATTTTGAGCAAGTATTGTCCCAAATTGATAGTAAACTGCCGCTATTCATTGGCGGAAAATCCATGGGAGGGCGCATGGCTTCTATGCTGGTGTGTGAATCAGATTCGCCTATTAAAGGTGTGATTGCATTTGGCTATCCATTTCACCCGCCCGGTAAGCCTGAAAAGCTGAGAATAGAGCACATGGGTGACATCCCGTGTCCATTTTTGATACTGCAAGGTGAGCGAGATACATTTGGTAATAAAACAGAGGTAACCGCATTGCAATTGGATGCAACGCCAGAGTATTTTTGGTTACCAGATGGGGATCACTCTCTTAAGCCCCGTAAAGCAAGTGGCTTAACTGAAATGCAGAATCGCGATGCCGCAGCACAAAAAACAGTGCAATTTATTCGAGATATTTGCCATGGCTAAACTATTTTTATTAGCAGGCAGTGTGTTTTGTATGCTGTCAGTGGCGCTAGGTGCCTTTGCAGCCCATGGCTTAAAGTACCACGTGAGTGAGCATGCAGTTGGCATATTTAAAACGGCTGCCGAATACCAAATGACACATGGTTTGGCGCTCGTTGCAGTGGCACTGTTGATGAAGTGGGGCATGCGGCTTAAGTGGGCAGGCCATGCATTTATCGCTGGTATTGTACTGTTTAGTGGCAGTTTGTACTTATTGGCGCTAACTGGCGCAAAGTGGTTGGGCCCTATCACTCCCATCGGTGGAACGTGTTTTATTATTGGTTGGCTGATACTCATAGTAAAGGCTGCTAAGCAACCTCTTTAATTTTGGAAACTCTTTAACTTTGGAAGTATTGAAACAATGTCGAGTGTAGTAATTTATTGCCGTAGTGGTTTTGAAAGTGATGCAGCTGCCGAAATTAACCATCACGCTATGCAGCAAGGTGTTGCTGGTTATGTAAAAGCTAAACCAAATACTGGATTTGTGACGTTTGAATGTTACGCAAGAGAAGATGCGGAGCGGTTGGTTAAACAAATCGACTTCAAAAGTCTTGTTTTTGCTAGGCAGTGGTTCACGGGAACTTTGCTGACGAATATGCCATTGGAAGATCGCGTAGGCGAAATAAAACAGTGCGTGACAGATTTCCCGCTGTGTGGCGACTTGCGAGTAGAAACTCCTGACACCAATGAAGGCAAAGAGCTATCCAAATTTTGCAAAAAAATCTCGACGCCATTAGCCAAATCGCTTGAGAAGCAAAATAAGTTGACGCGCGGTGTAAAGCCGCAAAAGCCTGTTCTGCATATTTTGTTTTTAGCCAATGATACTGCATACGTAGGTTACTCATTTAGTGACAATAACTCACCGTTTTTTATGGGGATCCCTAGGCTAAAAATGCCGGCTGATGGGCCAAGCCGCTCAACCTTAAAATTAGATGAAGCATTTAACGTATTCTTGACCAAAGAGCAGGCGGAAGAGCGCGCCCGTCCAGGTATGAGAGGGGTTGATCTAGGGGCGTGCCCTGGCGGCTGGACCTACCAACTGGTCAGGCGAGGTATGTTTGTGGCAGCCATTGATAACGGTCCAATGAATGACAAGCTGATGGAGAGTGGTCAGGTTAAGCACTTTAGGGAAGATGGTTTTAAATACCGCCCTGAAAAGCGCAATATAGATTGGCTGGTATGTGATATGGTCGAAAAGCCAAGTAAAGTAACACAACTGATGATCGACTGGATAGTCAATGGTTTTGCCAGGGAACTCATATTCAACCTGAAACTGCCAATGAAAAAGCGTTTTGATAGCGTGTATGAATGTTTGCAGCTGATTGAAGATGAACTTGCACATTATAATGTCGGTTACAAATTGCAAGCGAAGCACCTATACCATGATCGCGAAGAAGTTACTGTGCATATTCAGGTCTTAAAAGTCCCTCAGAATTTGTATAGTTAATTTTTATTTGGCGTAATTACATGGATGTAAATGCCTGTGTCTTGTTGTTTATCGCCATCATTACTGATGTCGCAGTTTTGAAGGTAAACGCCCATCGTCTTTAAGTAACTCACTTTCTTGTTAATTTGCTATCCCATTAATTTTCATTACGTAAGAGTCTGAATGTTATAAAAATCACTTCGAAATCAACATCAAAAGTGACCTTTTATCATCTAGGCACAGTCATATTTATGTTTCAGAACATATTCAGCAGATTGAGACGGCATGATTTTTACTTCTATATAAGAGCTGTAAATATATTAGTTTTAAATTGAGGAATTTTTTATTTTCAATGCGCACTTTATTATATGAAGGCATTTATTTTTAAAAAGTGAATCAAGAGGCTGAAAATGAACGAGCTCACAGCCATGTTTTACGATTGTATACAGTTGAGAATGTTCAACTCTAGTCCGGGCAAGCGCCCAAAAATTTAAAACAACTAATTTATATTAACTTTTATTGTTTGACTTGTTTAATGCTGAGTAACAAATTTTACGCATTTTTTGTATTTTTTATACGCAAAATTACGTCTTTATGATAGTGTTTGAGTGAAAACTCAACAATATAAAAACATAATAAAGGATAAAATTATGAAAACTGCTTGTACTATGTTCACTATCGCCCTTCTTTTTGGTTCTTCTTCTGCACTTGCTAGCTGTAATAAATACAGTTGTGAAGGCGTATCCAATGTCGTCTTTTCTTCGGTTATCGCCGATAGCGATGCAGTGAAAATTAAATTTCATGAGGGCACGAACGCGACGTTAAGTTGTAATCTTGATGCTGATAATGCAGCCGTATTAGATCAAAAAAGCCCAAACTTCCGCAATATGCAATCTATGTTGTTAACTGCCATCGCAGCAAATTTACCTGTTGGTCTGCAATTTGATAAAGCATCTTCAGGCTGTGCTGTGCAATCGGTAGAAGTCAAAGTCGTAGAATAACTTTTCTTAACGAACTACTCGCAACGAGCAACCAAGTGTAATTTATTTTGAGTATAACTTTGGCTTGTTAGCTTAAGTTAGCAGTTACTTCTTTATGTTACGAAGTACTTTATTTGCTCTGTGATCAATGCCTATTCATGGCTTAGATATACAACAAGAAAAGTGAATTCTGTATGTTAAAGAAACAAGGATTATTGGCCCTACCTCTTGGGCTATTGAGTTGCTGGGTTCATGCCAGTCCAGTTACTCCTACTAACAATGTATGGCAAGATAGCAGCGGAAATCTTTATTATCAGCAACCAGTTAAACAAGTAACAACCGCTGATGAAGCGCCCGTCAGTATCCGGGTTTTTGAGTCTCACCCATATGTTCGTATTGTTCAAACAGCGAACGGATTCGAACTAGAAGGTATTTCAAAGTCTGAGTTCGCGGCGCAACATAGCGAAATGGATGTGGTGGGCAAACGACTGCGCAGCGACTTCGATGGAGATGGCCAAGCAGATGCACTGATCCAGACTGACCTTGGTCATGAGTTGTTGGTGTCACGCAATACGGTTAAACCTTATCGCATAGGGATTAATATCCGAGACTTTGGTCAGCAAATGGAAGTGCGGGACTTCAACTACGATTTTCGTGCTGATATTGTCGATAAGAGCAATGATAAAGTGCACTACGCACAATCAACCGGATTGAGTCATGCTATCAATACCAATGATTATGTCGGCTCTTTACCTGCCCAAAGCAATGTTTCGCCTGGAGGCGAGTTTACCTACAATATTCCGATCACCTTAGGCGAAGCGACTGGCGGATTGAAACCAAATGTATCGCTGAGCTACGCATCTAACCCTCGCAATGGTCACGTCGGGGTCGGTTTTAATATCGATGGGCTCAGTGCCATCACTCGATGTGAAAAAAATATGGAGACAGATGGTGTTGCTGGGTCCGTGAATTTAGATCAGAATGATCGCTTTTGTCTAGATGGACAGCGTCTGATTGTAAAATCAGGCCGCACCTATGGCAGCAACAACTCAGAATACCGAACTAGGCAGAATACTGGGCAAAAGATCATTGCGCACACTTCTAGCACAGTTACAGGCCCTTATGCGTTTACTGTATACGATACACAGGGAAATAAACTGACTTATGGTAAACATGGCTCTGCACAGGATGCGTTAATCAAGGCCAGTAATAACCGAGGTTATACCTGGGCGTTAAAGCGCGTCGAAGATGCGTCTGGTAATTACTATACTTATAACTACACCAAAGTGAACGGCAGTCTTGAGTTTTATCCCACATCTATCAAGTATTCAGGTCACGGCAGTGGCGCAACCCGCAATGAGGTTCGCTTCAACTGGGAAGATCGACTCGATAAGCGCAGACTCGCCTATTTAAAAAACAATAAGATCACGCTGACTAAACGCCTTAAAAATATAGAGTCTTATTATTCCGGTCGGTTGCTACGCCGTTATAATCTGACTTATGGCTATGCTGGCACCGGTGTAACGGAAAGCGTACTGAAAAAAGTGCAAGCATGTTCAAGTAACAATAAATGTTTGTCACCAACTGTATTCAACTGGAATTCAAGGGGCTCTGTGAGGTTAGGTCGAGATATTGGCCGTGATTACTCAAGAAACAGCCGCTATAAAGCGCATCAGTTTATGGACTTCAATGGTGATGGATTAACTGATATTGCCTATGTGCGCAACGATAGAGGTAGCTCATCAGACCATTTATATATGATCCCAAACAATGGTCGCGGATTTGG
Source organism: Pseudoalteromonas obscura (assembly GCF_030135505.1). Lineage (NCBI taxonomy): Bacteria > Pseudomonadati > Pseudomonadota > Gammaproteobacteria > Alteromonadales > Pseudoalteromonadaceae > Pseudoalteromonas > Pseudoalteromonas obscura. The sequence continues at coordinate 690,578 of NZ_JASJUT010000002.1, read as the reverse complement.
CGATGAGCGTCGGTTTCATGATCTTGCCAACAAGACATTCCGCAGAACATGGAAAATAGTCGATTATGATAAAGATGGTAAGGATGACATTCTTTATTTATCTGGCAGTAATCAGCATTGGAAGTTGATGCGCCATACATCTGCGATGAACTTTTCATTTACGTCTTTAACCTCCATTAGTAAGCCGACGAATGATGAAAATACGCGATTTTTGGATATCGATGCCGATGGTTATCCCGAACTACTACATTTTGTTGGCAATAAATTATCTTACCAAAAAGGCACTAAAACGGGCCTAGCTAGCGGTGCTGCTAAACCAATCAAGTTCAATTTAAATGCGCCAAGCGGTTCAACGGCTTCGATGATGTCCTATGACAAGGATGATAATACGTTTCCTGCGATGGACTTTAATGGCGATGGCCGCGCAGACTTTTTAGCCAAAGTCAGAGTGTCTACCTACAATGATGATCCTTTCCCACCGTGCGATCGTCCATGGGCATGTGAAGATCCCAGAATTGTACAGCCACAACTGCAAGCGGGCGCATCAATAAAACAAGCGGATGATAATCAGGCTTTGATACCTGTTTCGCCTAAGCAATTGAACCCAGTTGATATGAGCAAATCGCCAGCGATTGAAACCCAGCAGTTGATGCAGCAACAAAGTGGACTTATTACTCCACAAGGTTACAGCCATAGCTACAGCTGGAAAATTCTTGTGTCGCAGGGCAGTGATACGTTTGCAGAGTTTGTTACTGTTTCGTCAACATATAATATTAAGGATATTCAAGCTGTCGAACTAAATGGCGATGGTCTGGCGGATATTCTCTATCGTAATAACAGCGATAATTGGTATGCCAGAATAAATAATGGACATGGGTTCAACAGTGCCATTTACTTATTCAAGTATAACAAAGCAGCCTTAAAAACATTTGATATCAACGGTGATGGTACAGCAGAGGTCTATAGAGAAGACCATGGAGATCACTTTTATTTCTTTAATGGCAGTGGCTTTACGGCGAGAAAACTGACATCACAGGGATCAAATTTTGATTTCACCACTTTTATGGATGTTACTGGGGACGGCACGCCTGATAAATTAGTCTTTTCTGGGCGTATGGGCTTGTATCAAAACAGTGATAGTCCAGCTACTTTGATCTCTTCGGTGACAGATGGATTTGGTGTTAAAACATCAGTCTCCTATTCTACGCTTAATAATCGCAGTGTGTATGTACCGGACTATGATGCGAGGCACAAAAACTGGGGTAACGGCAGAGTAACAGACATAAAGAAAGGTGCTCGTGTTGTTAGCTTATTGCGCAAAGGAGAGGATTTATTTACCTATAAATATTATGGTGCTAAAGCACAAGTCGGTCGTGGCATGCTCGGCTTTAGACAAGTTGTCATTGAGAGTCGAAATGCAGGCACTAAAGTTGTTAGTACATATCGCCAAGATGGGGATTATAGAGGCGCTGTGTCTAAAGTGCAGACATATGTAAAATTTGGTAGCGATACAAGCTCAGGCGGAGGCGGAAATCCCCCCCCACCACCGATAGATCCGTGCGATGAAATTCCTGAGATGTGTAACTGTAACTGGGAGCCTGGCAAACGCTGTGAGATCCCAAGAACAATTCCCGTCGATGAGCTGATAGCTTCTCCGTTAACGGCCATGAGCCGCTCTGAGTTAAGTATCCAAAGTGCCTCATCAAGCAGTATTTGGCGATTGAAATCAGAAGTCACGAATACTCATGGTAATAAGAGAGATACAGGCTTTAAAGCTGGTAGCGCCACTTATCCATATATGGTTTACCCAAGTCGCTCAGTGACAAAGACCTATAATACGGATACCAGTAGCCAGACGCTTATTGCGACAAAAACCGAGCAATTAACCATAGATAGCTTTGGTAACCCGGTATCGAAAAAAAGTACTATTGACAGTAAAAATGGCTATGCGCACACGTCTGAAACACATACCTACTCGTACAGTAAATACGGTGGTAGATTGACGAAAAAGCAGGCGACAAAGCGTTATTTAAATCGCCTTAATGGCAGCAATCGAGGTAATTATCAAAATACGCAAACGGTAAACTATGCCTACGACAGCAAAGGGCGAATGATCAAAACAACCGCAGACAATGGCGTGGTCACGAGCTACACGCTGAATAGCTATGGTATGGTCACCAAAGAAACTGTATCGTCCCCAGGTTTACCCAATAAGGTATTGACGAAATACTATGACAGTACGAACCGTCATCTGACGGGGGAATCCAATAGCTTGGGTCACAGAAGTACCATCGGATATGACAGCTTGGGTCGCAAGTATTATGTGCAAACAGCCAATGGTCAGCGCACTTATAGTACTTATAACCAACTTGGACGAGTGACGGGAGAAGTATCTACACCGGCAAATAATACCAGTATCTCAGGCAGTCAAACACTGAGTACGAGTAAGGTACAGTATTGGTGTAAATCGATAAACCACTGTCCGTCAAACGCAACCTACTACGAAGAAACTACCGTAGAAGGGGCGCCTGACTCCAGAGTCTATTTTGATAAATATGGGCGTGAAATTCGCAAAGGCAGTGTGTCCCTAAGTGGCACTTATGTATACACAGACTTTACTTATGATACTAAGGGTCGTAAATATCGCGAGTCTCTACCATATTTTGCTGGTGGCACAATACGTTGGACAGTTTATCAATACGATAAACAAAACCGTGTGATTAAAATTACCAAGGCTGACGGTTCTGTCTGGAAAACCGAATACAACGGTGAAGCGGTGACAAACGTTAACCCCTTAGGACGCCGTAATACTCAGGTTAAAAATGCCATGGGACTGTTGGTTAAAGTCACTGATGCAAACAACAAGTCTGCCGATTATCAATATGATGAAAATGGTAAGTCTCGAAACCTCAAAGGGCCAAAGGGGAACCAAATTCAAATATCGTATGATAAATACGGCAACAAAACTCGCGTGGTTGATCCTGATAAAGGCACAATAAACTACACTTATAACAAGTATCATCAGTTGACGAAAGAAACGGACAGCAACGGCAATGTGATGACATATAAGTATGATGTATTGGGTCGTATTACTGAATCTGTACGTAAAAAAGGCACTACTTTAGAGCATCATACGGTCACCAGTTATGACAGTGGCAGCTATGCAAAAGGCCAAGTTTTTACAGTTAACGATAAGGTGTCTGGGTTTACTGAACGTTATTACTACGATGCATTTAGCCGCAGTCGTGAAAAACAGACGGTGATTGAAGGCGATACCTATAAGGAGAAGTGGGAATACAATAGCTCAGGCCAGCTGACCAAGGAGATCGACGCGTCTGGAAAGAGCGTTATCTATACATATAATGCTCATAAGCACTTAGCCTCTTTGAAAGACAGTCAGACCAATTCCGTGGTTTGGCGAGCTGTTACCGTGGATGCGTTTGGCAATCTAACCAAAGAACAACTCGGTAGTCGCATTGTACGAAACAAAGGTTTTGACGCTGAGACTGGTCTATTGACGAGTATGACAACAACGGGTAGTGGCACTTTGCAAAACTTGCGATATGACTGGGATAACCTAGGGAATTTGAATTATCGACAAGATTTAGCGATTGGCAAAAAAGAAACTTTTGCCTATGACACACTTAACCGGGTGACACGCAGTACGATATCCGGCGTTGCGACAACTGATATCCGCTACAATGAGTTGGGTAATATAACTTACAAGACTGGGGTAGGTAACTACCATTACCAATCAAGTAGACCCCATGCAGTCACTGAGGTCACAGGAGCCCGTGCGAACAAGTATCAATATGATGCTTCGGGTAATATGGTCAAAGACAATGACAGAGTACTAAGTTACAACACCTTCCATAAACCAACTTATATAGAGAAAGGGGACTACTGGGTTGAGTTTGAATACTCAGGTAATGGTAAACGCTTTAGACGCCTTGAGTTTGGTGGTGAGAAAGGTGCATTGATCCCGATTTTGAATGGAGACATAACCAAATTTATACCTGTTGCTCAGGAAACTCGGTATGTCGGAAAAGTTGAGTTTATCCGATATGGAGGTTCAAGTGCTTGGGTGAGCAAACGCTATATTGCCGGTAAGGTGTTGGTAACGACCGTCAATAACCAAGCAACCACTCGCTATATCTTGGATGATCACCTAGGGTCGACACATGTGATTGCAGACAGCAATGGCCGTTCGGTTCAAGTCATGAGTTTTGATGTGTTTGGTGCGCGTCGAGATGCTAAAACTTGGGCACGAGACTTCAGTGATACCAGCAAGTTTACCAGTATGATCACTCTACGCGGCTTCACTGGCCATGAGCAAATTGATGAGGTAGGCCTTGTTCATATGGGGGGACGGATCTACGACCCAATTCTTGGTCGATTCTTACAAGCCGATCCTATGGTTCAGGCTCCTGAAAATATTCAAAGTCTTAACCGTTATTCATACGTAGTTAATAACCCTCTCAATAAAACAGATCCGAGTGGATATATTTGGGTGACGTTGGCAATCACCGCACTTAAAGCTATTGCTGCTAGCTCAGCGGTAAGTGCTGCGGTGGCAACAGCGATTAGCTATGCGTTGACTGCTTATACTTATTATGGCTACGCGCAATTTGCGATCAGTGTGAACAACGCCATTAAAGGAGGTGGAACGGCGATGGCCAACTTCTTAGGTGGGTTGAGTAAGAGCTTGGCAAAACAGTGGTTACAGGGCAAAGTCATGGATGCGACAGGCATGACGCAAGCAATTGAAGAGATTGACAAGAAGTTCTCTTTGAAAGTAACGCCGAGTGCGATTGCTGATTTACCAAAAATTGAGGCGGCTTCTTGTGTGTATGAGGATTTTGCCCAGTGTCAGGGGACGGACCACTACAAGCGCCTTTCAGATCAGGAACTTCAAGCAATGGACTTAGATCCGAAAGACTTTAATACGGAAAGCAGTATGAATGCGGCTCTGTTTAAAGATGATCAGGGTAAATACTTGTTGGTTTACCGAGGCACTGCGGAATTGCTACCTGATGTTGGTGCAGACATTACTCAAGCATTTGGTATTGAAACCACACAATACAATGAAGCAATGGATCTGGCACAGGTGGTGGTAGACAAGCTGGGCAATAACGTCGAGTTTGCCGGGCACTCGCTTGGTGGAGGACTGGCTGCCGCAGCGTCAATGTTTACTGGTAATCCAGCGACCACGATAAACGCGGCGGGTGTACATGATCGAACCATGACCCGTAAGGGGGTGGATATGTCGACCGTTGATCCGTCCAAGATCAAAGCGTACTACAACACCACTGACCTACTGCACATTGGGCAATTATTACCCTTCTTGCCGTCTGCCAATGGTAAGCAAATTGCATTGACACCATTGAGCTCACACGGCGTTGTTGGGGCATGTTCGTCTATGGGGGGCAAACCTTGCGACTATTCCGACTAGTTATAGTTGCGCTAATGTTTCTGCAGACCGGGTGCTTACAACTCGGTCATGCAGTAACGGGCGGCATTTATAGTATTTTACCGGAACAAGAATATACGGACCAATTGTGCTTAAAGCTCGCTCGAGCAGCATTAAATGGGAATTTGAAACGCTTAAATAAGCTGCTTGCTACGCCGAGTCACGAGGTGAATTGCCAAGGGAAAACGGGGTTTACCCCTTTATACTTTGCTTTAAAAGGCAGGCAAATCAACACCTATACAAGACTGCTTGAAGCGGGGGCTGATCCTAATATTCCATTCGGTGAAAGGGGTAACAATGTTACGTTTCTTGCAAGCTGGATAGGGATTGAATACTTACGGCCTGCTGCTGAACATGGTGCTGACTTTAACCAAAGAGATGCATTTGGCAGAACACCAGTTTATAAAATCATTAGCTCAGATACGAACGAGGCATTTTTGCTAGCACTGAGCAAAGGGTTTGATGTCAACAATGTTGATAACTCTGGAGGTACGCCTATTGTAAGAGCCCTTGGTTCATATAAGTTTTTTATGGCTTGGAAGTTATTAGAGAATGGGGCCGATATAAATTTGAATCCACTTTCTAATGTAGGAGATGCATGCTTCCAGTTAAATAGAGCTATTGGGCGAAAACATGAATTGACTCAGTCAGCTCAATTAGAGATTGAACGATACCATCAGCGTTTGATGGAGGCGGCTAATTGTGACGCTAAATAGGGAGTGTTTTGTGCAGTACAGTACTCTTATCGTATATTTATAACTCAACAATATATAAATTAAATAAATATTTAAGGACAAAAAATGAAAAAGGTAATCGCACTTTGTTTGACACTCCTAAGCAGTGAAGCGGCCTTTGCTTATAATGCTAATCCGAGTGTAGAGATTAAAAATATTAGAGTTAGACCTACTGTTGCGTATGTATTATTTGAAGGGTGTAGTAGATATGCGAGAATTAACTTATCGAATGATTATTACAAATCTATGTTTTCCGTCGCTATGATGGCTGCGGCGTCTAATAAAAAGGTTGCAGTTGAATTCCAAGAAAATAAAAGCTGTGCATCAACAGAACCTCAGATTAACTTCATAGATGTAAAAATATAATCATATTCTAATGTTTTTCTAGTTATAAAGTTGGTTTGTCAGTTTTTCTGATAAGCCAACTTTATATTTCCTCCCATTGATTTCAATTCATACATCTCTAGAAAGAGGTTTGCTCACTTCTTAATATTACTATATTCATAAGGTGTTTTGTTTTTTTGTGAATTATATATAATTAGCATTTATTTTATAAATTAAGGACCTTAAATTGAGTAAGTTATTATTTTCCTTGTTATTGTTAGGCGCTGTTTCTCAGTCGGCATTTGCATCAACGAAAGAAACATCACTAGCCGGTTACATTACAGAACTAAATGTCTACGCGAACTTCGGTGAAGGTGATGTTTTCGTTAAGTTAGACACAAATGGTAGCAACTGTATTCATGGCTACTTTGTAAATAAGAACAGCAAAGGCTATGAGTCAACATTGAGTAGTTTACTTAGCGCATTTCATACACAAGCTAAAATAAAAGTGACAGGCTTTACGGGAGCGGCGCATAAATGGACTGGAAACTCAGGTGGGACTTGTGAAATTTACGCCGTGCACTTTACACGTTAAATAAAAGCGTTGGTTTCAAGTGGTGGGGTTGGACCTAAATCTAACACGCCCTTAGAAGACTAATTTACGGGCATTGTGAGTGAGTCATTCACTCATATGCCTTGCCAATTTAAAATTGAAGCAGGCGCAACGTACTGTTTCTGGCTCTGCAGCATTACAATACCGACACACTAGCACTCGAAATATTTTGATACATACCAGATGTGTGTATTTACTATCGCTAAAAACATTGCCCTTCAAGAAAATGTTGTATTTTTATTCATTTTCACCCTTATCCTTTAGTCTAATTAATATACAGAACCTGTCCTTTTTATTGCTACATTGAAGCTGTCATACGAACAAGCGCACCGAATTAGGATAGTGGTTTAGCGTCGTATGGCTAATAACAATAACATGTAAGGACAGTACTATGGATAACAAAGAAAAAAACTTAGTTTCACAATCAACAGAGCAAACGTCTCGACGTAGTTTCTTGAAAAAGTCACTGGCTGTGGGTGGCGCTGTCGGCGCTGCACCGTTAGCTTTGCAGTCTTCGGCTGCTCATGCGCGGGGGGAGTACGGGCAGTATCACAAAGTATTTGGCAATGACCCGCGCTATATTTCAATGCTATTAGGTTCCAACATGCGCTTCTTAAGTCAGCCAACATACATTGGCGCGTGTAGTTCAGCTCATGAAGTTTATATGGCGGCAAGAGACGCGATCACGCAAGGAAAGCGCATCACAGTGCGGGCGGGCGGTCATTGTTATGAGGGGTTTGTGGACAATGATAATGGCGTTGTAATTGATATCAGTAATATGGATCGAATTTACAAGGATGGCGATTATTATGTGGTTGAAGCGGGTGCTAACTTAGGCCATACCTACAAAACCTTATTTAAGGAGTTTGGTAAAATAATCCCAGCGGGTTCGTGTTTTGGTGTGGGGATTGGTGGTCATGTTTGCGGTGGTGGATTTGGTGTTCACTCGAGGCAATTCGGATTGTCGAGCGACTATTTAGCCGGTGTTGAACTTGTGGCGTTTAACGAATGGGGCGGTCAGGCCACTTATCCTCGCAAATATTTCAAAGGGCAATCGGCACAGGCTGATGAAATCGTATGGGCGCATCAAGGTGGTGGCGGTGGTAATTTTGGCATTGTTACAAAATACTTTTTCAAAGATCTACCAGATGTGCCAGCCTTTATACATGCACAAGAAATATCGATCCCATGGGCGAGTTTAGATTATGCTCAGTTTGCAGCTTTACTAAAAAACTATGGTGAATTCTGGACTAAAAATAATGGTCCAGAAAGCCGCTTCAATGCATTGCATTCATCCATGTCTGTACCTAATTCTGTTGGGGGAAGTGGCGATATACGTATGCAATTGTTTAGTAGTGGCAACCCGGGCTTAATTGATGAGTTTTTGGATGCCGTTTTCTCTGCATCTCAATTGGCGCAGGCAAAAATAGGCTTGCGTACGACCGACCATATGGGATTACAAAGTCAAGAAGATGCACCGCCGAGGCCTACACCGCCAGGCAGTTATTTCAGCTTACCATGGTGGTACGGAACGCAATATGCGGCAGGTCCGTTAATCGGTGCAAGAGGGAAAAACAAATCTGCTTATATGAATAAACCGTTTCCTGAATCACAGATACATACGTTATGGAATGAGCTACGAAATGGCGACTATTTAAGCCCAGGAGGTTTGGTACAAATTTCCTCTTACGGCGGTCAAATTAATGCACTGTCTTCTTCAGATACGGCAGTCTCGCACCGAAGCTCTGTAATGAAGTTACAATATCAAACTTATTGGTTTGAACCTGCTCAAGACCCTTACCATATTGGCTGGATGAATGGCCTATACCTGAAAATGTATGGTGAAACGGGACCTGCTCCAGATGGCACTATGGACGGCTGTTACGTGAACTATGCAGATACCGATATTTCCAATTGGCAATACCTGTATTACAAGGATAACTACCCAAGGTTGCAGCAAGTCAAACGTTTGTTGGATCCGAAAAATCGTTTGAACCATGCTCAGTCGATAGAGCTATAGCCCTCGCGCTTTAAAACCAAGATTAAGGTAAATACCGAGTGGTATTTACCTTATGATTCTAATAGGAAAGTCTAATTTTTTGGTTTTTAAAATAATATCAACGGATTAAAAAGTGGGTGAATTTATTATTCTATCTAATGTTTTGTTTTGACGCTGGTTTTTAAGTTGCTCGATTAAAATTGATTCGTAGTATGTGAGGCGATTTTAATAAGGAGTATGAGATGTTAAACCTTAAAAAACGTAAACTAAAAACCTTGTCTCAAGATGCTGCGATTATCCCATCAAAGGTGACCAAGCAAATTGGTGGTGCACACGTAAGTGTATCGTCAGATACTTATACAACGACCCACCCAGATGCATACAACTTGACCGATAAGGCAACAATTATCCAAACTGGACCAACAGATCCTGCTACAGGGCCGTTCACTGGCACTTTAACAGGACCAAGCACAATTACCGGTCCAGGCACAAGTGGACCAAGTATTTATATTTAAGTGCTACTGAATAGGTACGATGTGTCGTATTGACAACACATCGTACAAGATTGAAATTAATAGAGGTTCATACAATTGGCGTAAAATGTCGTTGTAGCGGGCCAATCACTAAACACCCCTTTAACGCCAACTTGTTTAGCCAATACATCCAGCACTGTATAAACATCGCCTTCGTTTTTAATAGCATCACTGATCCCTTGATAGTACCATCCACCACCTTGAGAGATCAGCCCTGAGCGCTCAAGAGTCCATGTGATTATATCAAGATTGGCAGCTTTTGCTGCGATTGCGTATTGTGAAGGTACCAGCTTGCCTGCTTCATCAAGTGTTAACAGAACCCATAAAGGGGGGGCGATAACATTAACTCCACTGGCTTTGATTTCATCCATGTTTGGATGCCAAGTTTGCGCATTGTTTGGATCGAAGTTGGGGTCGGAATAGCGACCATCTAAATACACACCACGCTTACCGTAGCGAGTATTGTGGCGCCAATACTGAACATCTTCAATATTGAAAGATTGTGGCAAAACTTTACGGGGAGAGACTCGAGCGGCGCGATATTCATCAACCATCTTTTGGGCGTAATCTTGTTGTGTCATCCCTTGATACGGCATTGCAACAGCAGGAGCCTTTAACTCAGGCGTCATTTTTACTCGTAGAGATTTAAATAACTCGATACTCTGTGCATGGGTCATCAATGTGCCAGTTGCAGAGTAAAGATCAGTGCGCCAGTTGGCTGTGCCTTTTACATATTCTTGCGGTGTACTCGCATTGGGGTTTGCGCCATCCATTTTGCCTTTGAGCTGCATAAACTCGTCAAGCGTTAAATCCGACGTACAGCATTTCGCGCTTGCTGGCGTGCCAGTGTCGGGATCTGCTGGGGTAAAAGGCTGACTACATTTAGCTGCCAATTCAGGGCGTAGTAAAATGTCAGTGCTGGTATGTAAATCGCATTGGGCATGGCGGCAAACTAACTCTTTATCCTTAGTAAATGTAACATCACACTCCAATACGCCGGCGCCCATTCGTGCAGCTGCGATATAAGATTCTTTTGTATGTTCAGGGAATTGAGTGGGCGCGCCACGGTGTCCGATAGAAAACTGAGATTTAAAAAAGGGTCTGTTTACACACCGAGAGAGCTTGGATTTAAGTGCACTTGGTGCCATTTGGTCTAGTAAATAAAACGGTCTTGGCCCAAGTTGTGCAGAAGCACTGGCGCTGGCACTGCCTAGCAGTGCCATAGTGAATACGACTTTAGTTAAAATGTTCATAACGTCCCAGTATGGATTTTTTTAACTATTATCGGTATGAAATATGACGTTTTTACGAGTTGTTATCGGTAATTGCTTCGGTAATTTTCTACCCATAATTTAGTGGCGCCACAGACAGCAGCAGGCATAACGATCAGGTTTACAAATGGGATGGCTGTGAGTACAAATACCGCAAAACCAAACCCATATGATAGGCCTTGCTTGCCTTTTAGATCTTGCTTCATTTGATCAAAGCTGATCTTATGATTGTCAAACGGGTAGTCATTATACTGTACGTTGTACATCCAGCAGGTAAAGAGGATCCAAAGGATTTGTCCAATAATAGGCAGCATCCATAACATTAAAAAGAAAATGATTGCCCTTGGTAGGTAATAGCATAACTTAGTCCACTCCCGACCCATCATCCGAGGAACGTCCTTTAGTAGATCTGTAAAACCATCATCATTAATGGGTTGGCCTGTGAGATGGAGCTCTACTTTTTCCGATAGCAAACCATTAAACGGCGCCGCAATAAAATTGGTAATAACAGTAAATACCATACTGTAACTGAATAGAATAATTAAGATAGCTAGGGGCCATAGCAGCCATTCTAGCCAACTAAGCCATGTAGGTAGTGCGTTATTTAGATATTCAAACCCTTGTGTTAACCAGTCAAATAGAAAAAACAGCGATCCGCCAAATAGCAGAATATTGATAAATAACGGGATAAAAACAAAGCGTTTGAGTCCTTTTTGGCCAAGCATGGAAAAGCCCGCTATAAAGTACTCCATCCCTTTTGTAATTTGCATCGTTAAACTCTAAATTGGGAACAGTTGAAGTCTATTATAATCGTTAATTGCATTTTAGTGCGTGATTTTTTGATCTCTATCATTGCAAAAGAAAGTCTTTAAATTCATGGCCTAGAGAGGGAATGTCACACTCTCTTACAATTAACTTAGGTGTGGGATCAGGGGTTACCCCTTGTAAACACCTAGGTGAGTCCATACACTAATTGATAGATCATCTAGGAGTGAAAAACAGCATGCGTGTCTTTCAGTTATTGTTTGCAGTCAGCTTAGCGACGTTACTTTGTGTAACGGCGGCAGGCGTGCATGCAGCTGAAGAAAGGCAGCAAATTGTCGAGCTTATTGCAGATCTCGATTTGCAATACTTAGATGTGGATCTTGATGAAGCTTTGCCGTTATCAAGTGTCAAAAGTTCATTGTGTACCACAGATGTTGTTGGCTCAACTTCTTGGTCTTTCCTTGGTTCTGCTCAAAGTGCGACGCGAATTCGCGCACCCCCTGTTCAATAATCCCCTTATAAAACACCATAATTAATTTAACTTAATCATCGTGAGGTGGATCATGAGCTATTATCATGCACTAAAAACTGCGGCTGTGAATACAGGCGCTGTAACAAACAATACCGTTAATGTGGCTACGGCCAATACTCGAGCGTTTGAGCAATTACCTGCGGAGCAATTTCTTCGCCCTTTACCAACGATATACATAGATCTAGATGCGACCCTAGATGAAGCTGCTTTGGTATTGAACAAAACACATCAAGCCGCAGCACTTGTCATATCAACAACTGGCGAGCCAATCGGATTAATTTCTTCTGCTTTATTAGGTAGCCGAAATGTCCTTGAAAAGGCACAGACAATGGGCTTAACTCGGAATGATTTAAGCGTTGCGGATATGATGATCGCGATATCGTCACTGCGTCAAATATCAACTGCTCAGGTTGTTGAAGCCCAAGTTGGAGACATTAAAGCAACGATTGAAGCGGATGGTTTAACTTATTTATTTGTACAAAATAGCCAACAAAAAGCAGTTGGTTATTTTGATGTAATTGATTTAGTCAAAAGTAGTAATGGCGTGATCACAGCACTTAAACCGTGTCATGATTTTAAAGATGTAGTCGCGCAAATACTGCACAATAAAGAAATGTAACAGTTCCCCCAAAGTTAATGTAAATTAAACCCAAGGCATCTTTATGATGCCTTTTTTAGTGCTTGAGTTTATTAAGGTAGCTTTACATTATGGTGTTTTGCGTACCAATAAAACAAAGGCAGCTCTATGATTGTGAAACTGACCAATGTAAACCAAGCCCAATTTACCTCAAAAAAGAACAAGGTAAATTCGACCCCCGTGGCAAAGTACTCCGAGCCTACAATTGCGAGCGAAAGCATTGAAGCAATAAAATCTTGCGTAGACACCTTTTTAAAGTCGTTACCTGCATATTTGGGTGAGATAATGAAATAGGTTATTGCAAGAATAACGATATTTAGCAGGATAACATGAAGCTCTGCGGACATAACTGCGTCTCAAATTGGGTTAGATAGGAGTGATTTCAATATGCATCACTTTTTATTTTGTTGCTATTGTAATCACAACTGAATGTGAGTGCAAAGCGCACTGACGAGGGGATCGCGAATATTTGTCGTTCGCCTTAGCGCCGAAAGCAGCAATTCCGCTGCACTTTGTCCTATATTGTGTATATACTTCGCTTCCAAATCAAATGAGGTGTGTATGCTGTCTAAAAATCAACAAAAACTTATTCGCGCTCTTGCACAAAAAAAATACCGTAAACAACATGGTCTGTACTTAGTTCAAGGCGAAAAGAATGTCTTGGAATTACTGCAAGCGAAGGTGGAAGTACAACAGATTTTTGCCACACCTCAATTTATTCTTAGTCATGAAAATACCTTGAGGCATTGCCAAGTTACCGAATGTGATGAACAGTCACTCAGCAAAGTCAGTACGTTAGTGAGTAACAATGCGGCCATTGCGATTGTACCAATTGCTGATCAAAAAGAAATAGATAAAAGTGGCTTCGTATTAGCGCTCGACGGTGTATCCGACCCCGGTAACTTAGGCACGATTATTCGTCTTGCTGATTGGTATGGGTTAAAGCAAGTGGTGGTTAGTGAAGACTGTGCAGACCATTTAAACCCAAAAGTGATCAGCGCAACAATGGGATCGTTTGCACGGGTAGATGTGATCAGAGCGGATCTAGAACAACTATTAAGTCATTATAACGGGCCTATATATGGGGCGTACCTTGAGGGACAAAGTGTTCATCAAACTCCATTTGCTGAGCGCGGACTACTCGTTATGGGCAGTGAGTCTCATGGGATCCGAGAAAAAGCCGGTCAGTATATCAATCAACCCATTACTATTCCGGCATATGGTCAAGCAGAGTCTCTCAATGTGGCTATGGCGACAGGCATCATTCTTGATAATTTTCGCCGCTCAATTTAATGTACGATTGTTGCAGCAATAATCAATATATATAGCTTTCTCTATGCGCTTAAGTCACATAAAACTAGCAGGCTTCAAGTCTTTTGTTGAACCCACTAAGATCCCTTTTCCCGATCAAATGACGTGTGTGGTTGGACCAAATGGATGTGGCAAATCTAACGTCATTGATGCTGTGCGCTGGGTACTAGGTGAAAGCTCTGCAAAAAACTTACGTGGCGATGCAATGACGGACGTCATTTTTAATGGTTCGACTCAGCGAAAAGCGATTTCTCAAGCATCTGTTGAGCTGATGTTTGACAATACACAGGGCACATTGCCTGGATCGCTGGCTGATCGTAACCAAATCGCGATTAAACGCCTCGTGACTCGAGATGGACAGTCGTTATACTTTTTAAATGGTAGTAAATGTCGTCGTCGTGATATTACCGATATATTTCTAGGGACGGGTCTCGGGCCTCGCAGTTATGCGATTATTGAACAGGGAATGATCTCTCGTCTAATCGAGAGTAAACCTCATGAATTAAGAGTCTTTTTAGAAGAAGCGGCGGGTGTTTCTAAATATAAGGAGCGCAGGCGTGAAACTCAGACACGTATTAAGAGCACGCGAGACAATTTAGAACGTTTGCTCGATATGCGCAAAGAGTTGCAATCACAGCTTGACCGATTGGCGCAACAAGCCGAAGCAGCAAAAAAATATAAAGATCTTAAAGCGAAAGAGCGGACTCTTAAAGGGCAACTTGCCGTTATTAAATGGCAGGACTTTAATGACAAGCTGAAGCAAAAAGTAAAGCAGATAGCAAAGCTTGATGAGCAGCTACAGTTTTTAGATCAGGCTCACGGTGGGCAAAGTGATGTGATTGCTAGCTTTGAGCACAAAGTAGTGCATTTAAACGACGCGCTGAGTGTATTGCAGCAAGAACAACATAAAACCCATACTGCACTCACTCGTGCTGAGCAGCAAAAGATCCACCTCACAGAAAAGCGCATTGAGCTCAATGAGGCTCAAGTTAAGTGTCAGGCTGAACACGCTAATGCACAATCACTTTTGACACAGCAGCAAGCCACTTGTGAGTTACACAAACAAAAGAGTGAGGAAGCTGCTGAGCGCCTAACACTCCAAGAAGCGGTATTAGAAGAGCGAGAAGCGCTTTATGAACAGCAGCATCAAGCCAATAGTGACATTGAAGGTCTTGTCAATGAGTTGACTGAGCGTGTTGCTATGGCTAAAGAGCAACATGCATCAAGCAATATTACTTTGCAACAGGCAAAACAAACGCACCTTCATTTACAAGATAACCTTTCAGGTTTGGTAGCAGATGAACAGGCACTCACGACACAAAACAATAGTGACTTATTGAGTGAGGAGCAGGCCAAACAGCATGCACTGGTTAAAGAGATGGCTAGTTTGCAAAGTCAGGCTCAAAAGCTGGTTGAGCAGCGACTAAAGAGCGAGGCGCAGTTGCACCAAAGTGAAGAGGTGGTGAAAGGCGCGCAGCAGCAATTACTACAGTGCACAGCCGAGCGAGATACTTTAATTTCCCTGCTAGATGTGGATAAAGAGTCACAGACTCCGTCGTTTTTAGCTCAGTTAAAAGTCATTGAAGGCTATGCACAAATCGTAGAGTGCGCGCTACTTGGGCTTAACTCTCTGTCGATTAGCGAAGTCCCCAATGGAGCGGGTTTATGGGCGCATACTCAAACAAGTGACTCTGACAGTGTTGCACAGTTTATAGAGTCAGGTGTTTTCCCAAGCTTTTTAAACCATGTTAAGTGGTTAGGAAAACATCGACAATTTACCGTGACCCCACATTATATTTTTGCCGTTGATGATGAAGGCTGCTTGTATGGGGAAAACTTCAAAATGCCGACGTCAGAAGGCGGTGGGAATCAACTGGCAAATTATCAAAAACTTGATAACTTAAATACGAGTTTGCCAGCCCAACAAAAAGCATTAGAAGAAGCACAGCATCAGTTAAGCTCAAACGCGACCAAACATGCCGAACTTGAAAGTGTGATAGAGCAGAACAAACAAGCTGTTCACACCGTTGCACAGCAGGTTGCAGCAAATAAAAGTCGTCTTGAGGTTTTAGAGTTGCAGCAGCGAGGGTGGCAGAGTCAAGCAGATAAGTTGGCCGCTGAGATAGCTAAAACTCGTCAAGAAATGACGACGACACAAGAGTTGATTGAGCAGCGTGAATTAAATCATTTGCAAACTACTCAGCAGTTAGAAGTGGCTCAGCAAAATTTAGAAGAGAAGCGTGAGCAGGTTGAAGCACATAGGCATCAGATACAAAATGCGCTGACAGGAAAAAGCCAAGCACAAGAACAAGTACACCTTGCAAAAATGGCGTTACAGCAAGCACAGAGTGATCAGCAAATAAGCGCGACAAAATCAGTGCATTTAAGCGAAAGTTTACAACTGTCTGTGGCTGCATTAGAAGCAAATTCTGAACAGCAAGTTTTACTAGAAGCGCCGCTGTCAGAGACGCAATCTCAAATTTCAACGTTGTTAAATACCCACCGAGAACAGCAACAAAAATTGACGCATTTGGAACAACAAGTTTCAGAGGCAAAGCAACAGCTTGCTGACAAGCAAAATAGTGTGCAGGATGCGCAATCTCACAGTCTTAAACTCAAAGAGCAAAAACAACAGCTACAATTACAAGAGCAAAGTTTGTTGGTAAAAGCGCAAGCGGCGCTAGAGCCGTTAATTGAGCTAAAGCAGACCTTAAAAGGAGTGCTTGCGACGCTTGATGAAAAAGTGAGTGTCGGAGTATATCAGAGCCAATTGACAGCAACCGCACAAAAGTTGTCGGTATTAGGCGCTGTTAATTTAGCTGCAATTGAAGAGTTTGATGAAGCTCAGTCGCGTAAAACATACTTGGATGAACAGCTTAACGACTTAACGGCAGCGCTTGAAACTCTTGAAAATGCGATAAAAAAAATAGATAAAGAGACAAAAACGCGCTTTAGAGCCACTTTTGATCAGGTCAACCGAGATCTTGCTGAGTTATTTCCAAAGGTATTTGGTGGCGGAAATGCGTATTTAGAGCTCACCAGTGATGATTTGTTAGAAAGTGGTGTTACTATAATGGCAAGACCACCAGGCAAGAAAAACTCGACAATTCATCTGTTAAGTGGTGGAGAAAAAGCGTTGACCGCATTATCATTGGTATTTTCTATCTTCAGACTAAATCCGGCGCCGTTTTGTATGTTGGACGAAGTAGATGCACCGTTAGACGATGCCAATGTTGGACGTTTTTGCCGCCTCGTTGAGGAGATGTCTCAAACGGTGCAATTTATTTATATTAGCCACAACAAAGTGGCTATGGAGATGGCCGCAAGGCTGACGGGGGTAACTATGGCAGAACCGGGTGTTTCTCGCGTAGTTGCTGTAGATATAGAACAAGCAGTGCAGATGGCACATACATAATAAAAGTAAAGGTGAACAATGGCCACAGAGTTAAGATGGGCATTAATCGTGATCAGCGCATTGATCATAGGTGGACTACTGATACATGGGCTATGGTCTGTAAGAAAAAAAGAAGACAAAGAGGATCGTAGACAAAATTTGCCAGCAGCAAATGAACATAGCAAACCCTCTGAACCTGAACTAAATGATATGAGCTTTACGGCTGTAGAAGAGGAGCAGCATTCGCACTCTGTGGATGCGTCAGATATACAAGCTGACTCTCAGCCATCTTTGCAAGAAGAGCAAGCACAAACAGATCAGAGCGCAGGGCCTGCTGTGGAGCCTCAGGATTTTATCATTCTGCACATACAAATGCCGGAAGGCCTAGCAATGGAAGGCTCAAAATTATTACCGAGTGTACTCAGTTTGGGCTTTAAATTCTCTGAGGAGGGCTTTTTTAATCGCCATTTAGAGTCATCAGGCAATGGACCTGTGTTATTTAGACTTGTGAATATGTATAACCCTGGTACGTTCGATATCGACAATATGGAGCAATTTAGCACAGCTGGTGTCAGTCTATTTATGACATTACCTTGTGAAGGTGACAGCATGGCGGCATTCAATATGTTGCACGGTGCGGCGAAAAAATTATCAGATGAGTTCGGTGCACAAGTGCTAGATAGTAAGCGTGAGCCACTGACGGTAGATACCATCAGAACGTATGTTGAAAAAGTACGTGAGTTTGCAGCCTAGTTCTACGGTGTAAGCTGTCTCGTATCTCAAATGGAATGGTTAAAGATAGAGTAAGCCACTGGCACAGGTCGGTGGCTTTTGTTTTATTAAGAGGTTGAAATGTCCGAATCTATCAGCAATAGAATCAATGAATTAAAAGCACAAGTGGAAGAGCACAATTACAAATATTATGTGCAAGATATGCCCACTGTGCCAGATGCCGAATATGATAGGTTAATGCGAGAGCTAGTTGATTTAGAAACAGGGCACCCGGAGCTTCTTACGGCTGATTCCCCCTCACAAAAAGTGGGTGGCGCAGCGCTGAGTAAGTTTGATCAAGTAACTCACAAGGTCCCAATGTTGTCGTTGGACAATGCGTTTGATGAGGCCGAGTTTAATGCTTTCAACCGTCGCATCAAAGAACGCTTGTTAGAATCTGGTGAGCTAACCTTCTGTTGTGAACCAAAATTAGACGGTCTCGCTGTGTCAATTTTGTATCGTGACGGTGTACTGGTTCAGGCGGCCACGCGTGGAGACGGACAAGTTGGCGAAAATATCACTGAAAATGTGAAAACGATCCGTAATATTCCATTGCGTTTGAGAGGTGACAACATCCCTGCGGAAGTTGAAGTACGTGGTGAAGTGTTTATGGACAAAGCGGGTTTTGAGCGCCTCAATGAAACTGCTTTGGCCAAAGACGAGAAAACTTTTGCTAATCCAAGAAATGCGGCAGCAGGCAGTTTACGTCAGCTTGATTCTAAAATTACCGCCAAGCGACCCTTGATGTTTTATGCCTATTCAATGGGGACCGTTGAAGGAGCACAGCTGGCAGAGACACACTATGGCCAACTAGAGCAGCTTAAGCTTTGGGGCTTGCCTATGTGCCCTGAAACCAAACGTGTTAATGGCGTTGCACAGGCGCTGGCATACTATCAGGATATTCTTAACCGCCGCGATGCATTAAGTTATGAAATTGATGGCGTTGTTATTAAGGTAGATAATAAACAGCAACAGTCTCAATTAGGCTTTGTGGCGCGGGCACCACGCTGGGCGATTGCATTTAAATTTCCAGCACAAGAAGAGATCACTCAATTGCTCGACGTTGAATTTCAAGTCGGGCGTACGGGCGCTATTACACCGGTAGCAAGACTAGAGCCTGTATTTGTTGGAGGTGTCACAGTATCTAATGCAACACTGCATAATCAAGATGAAATTGACCGCTTAAGCATTAAAGTAAAAGATCACGTGATTATCCGACGCGCAGGAGACGTCATTCCACAAATTACGCAAGTGGTGTTAGACAAGCGCCCAAGTGATGCATTTGATATCGAGTTTCCAAACACTTGCCCGGTATGTGACTCGCATGTAGATCGCGTCGAAGGGGAAGCAGTGGCTCGCTGTACAGGTGGGTTGGTATGCCAAGCGCAAAGAAAAGAGGCGATAAAACACTTTTCATCCAGAAAAGCCTTAGATATTGATGGGTTAGGAGATAAAATCGTTGAGCAGCTGGTGGATAGAGAGCTTATCAAAACCCCCGCAGAGTTGTTTAAATTACGTCAAGGGCACTTTGAATCTCTAGAACGTATGGGACCTAAGTCTGCTAAAAACCTAGTGAATGCACTAGAGGCTGGCAAACAGACCACTTTAGCTAAATTCCTATATGCATTAGGGATAAGAGAAGTGGGTGAAGCGACCGCACAAAACTTGGCAAACCATTACTTAACCCTTGAAAATGTCATGAATGCCTCCATTGAGAGTTTACAAGAAGTGAGTGATGTCGGTGTGATTGTCGCGCAACATATTCATGCCTTTTTTGGTGAGCAACACAACCAGCAAGTTGTATCCGAATTGTTGGAAGTTGGGGTGCATTGGCCAGATATTGAAGCGCCATCAGAACAGGCTCAGCCGTTAGCTGGATTGACTTATGTTTTGACCGGTACCTTGAATGAGCTCAATCGCAATGATGCAAAAGCGCGATTGCAAGCTTTGGGGGCAAAGGTTGCTGGTAGTGTATCGAAAAATACTCATGCTTTGGTTGCGGGTGAGAAAGCTGGTTCAAAGCTGACTAAAGCGCAAGACCTAGGTATCGAGATTATGGATGAAGCGGCCTTAATCGCACTCTTTGAGCAGCACCAAGCATAATAAAATATCTGTCTCACAGAGACAGCTAAACGCAGTTTTTATTTGGGGGCAAAGTGAGTAAATTGATAGGGCGATTTGGGCCTGAATATTGGGATAAGTATGGTGTGTATCGCACGCCACTTGGGTTCAATTTAACTTTATTTGTATTGCTTCGCCCCTTTCTTGTATGGCTGATGTCAGCACTTACTTGGCGCCCAGACTTGGATATTATGAGTTTGTTTTTTCCTTCAAAAAACGACTTTTTAGTGGCTATTTCCATTGCCGCTATCGCATTAATGCCGACTGTTTTATATTCAATGCGGCGGCCCAGTAGTGCGCAAAAATGGGGCAGGGTGTGGCGCTACATGCGTTGGCCTCTATTGCTCACGGCCGTTCTAGATTTGACTTGGCTGCTCTCACAGGCTGCAAGCAATCACTTCCAGTTTTCATTTTATCTTGCCGCGCAAATTGTATTGGTTTCATGGGTAATTTTGTACCTAATCAACAGCCGTTATTTAACGTGTTTTTTTGGTGACTGGCCTGAACCTGACCCAAAATAACTTGACGTGAATGCCCGCAAAAGCCTAAATGATACTGAGGTATTTTGTCTATCTGCTCAAACCTTATGAATGGTTAATTTGTCATGCACTGTGCCTAACAAGGTGCGTAGCTCCAGATTCATTTTATTAGCGCTGTGGCGCACATTGTCCTAGTTGTGTCATGAATTGGATATATGCTCAAAAGCTACTGCGCTGAGATAGATAAGATAGTTATTATTGGCGGCAAATAATAAAAATCAAATGAATATTGGGAAAATCAACATGTTACTTTGGCAAGATATACTGACTTGGGCGAAAGAGGGTAACCCAACTCCACCGCGAAAAGTGGAGAAAAGCATCATGCAATGGCAGGCTTTACTTGAACCTTCTGTATTCCACATTACTCGTAATAAAGGGACTGAGAGGCCGTTCAGTTCTGAATCTTGTAGTTTATTTGAACCTGGGCAATACGAGTGTGCTTGTTGTGGTGAATTACTATTTGACGCACAAGAAAAGTTTGAAAGTGGTTCAGGGTGGCCCTCGTTTACGCAACCAGCAAAGCCTAATGCTATCGCCTACCATTTAGATAACACACATGGTATGGATAGAGTAGAAATAGTTTGCAATGTATGTGACGCACACCTAGGGCATGTTTTTCCTGATGGGCCTAAACCGAGTGGGTTGCGCTATTGCGTTAATGCACTTGCGATGGTCAAACATGAAACAGTGAGTTAAGCACCCCAAGATGCAATAGGTGATCTGAGACATCAGATGCCTATTGCGCAAGTCCCATTTCTTTCATTTGCGCTAACAGTTTATCAAATCGGGTTAGTTGCTCTGAATCAAGATCAGCACTTTGTAGCACTTTAAGGCACTTTTTGGCTAGGTTGGTGTTGAACGTAATGCCTTTTTTCCCCGTTGCATCCGCTAAGCATTGCAGCAGGTTGAGCGCAATGCTGGCATTTTTAGGCATGACTCTAAATGCCTGAGAAAATGCTTCTAATGCAACATCAAGCTCGCCTTTATTGAATTGTTTAACTGCGTGGTTATTCAACTCTTTAGGACCCATGGTGATGTCTTTTCGTTCATCATGTTGCTGTTGTAAATATCGCATCATGACAGGGTCTTCATGGTTTTGATGCCGCTCACAGTGATCAATGATCTGGCCAAAGAGAGCTTGAGCTTTATGCTGAAAGCCTAGTTCATGAAATGCTTTGGCTTTATCAAGTGCAGCATCCACTGAGCGAATTTGAGGCTCATCATCTAATTGCTCCATGAGCTGACGTGCTTTTTTATGCTCATCTTTGAGGTAGTGTAATCGCGCGTGAAGCACATCCATTTGAGTTTGATTAATGGCATGTGGGAACTGTTTTTTAAGATCGTTTAAATATTGCTGCGTTTGCCTAGTGATCTTATTTATTTGTTCGTGCTGATCGGTGGCTAAGGCAAAGTCGATACCTGCCCGAGCGGCATTTAGATACACCTCTGGACTATCATGAATAGAGTATCGAGCAAAACTCGCAATTTCTTTTTGGGCATTGTAGCTACACTCGTAATCGTGATTAATCATGGCAACGGTACTCAACGATTTTTGCCGTGATAGGTTGCGAGGGGCTATTTGCGAGGCTTCATGGAGTGCTTTTTGTGCATGTTCAAACTGGTTTAATTTAATTTCTAAACGACCGAGCAGATCAAGTGCGGCAAGTCTGGTTTCACTTTTTTCAATTAAGCCTTTTAATAGCTTTTGTGCCGTGAGATCTTCATTATTTGCGATTAACGCTTCAACTAAACCGAGCTTGGCCCAAGTGAATTTTTGTAACTCTAGTGCCGACTTATAAAATTGCTTCGCCTCTTCAAAGCGCTTTAGTTTGAGCAACATTTCGCCTTTGAGCTTAAGTAGCATAACTGAGTAGCTAGTTTGCTGGCTATCTAACTCGGCATTAATAAACTTGAGCGCTTTGGAGTAGTTTTCGTCATCGATGAGCGTATATAATTTTTTGAGACTCTGCTTTCTTTTTAGCACTCGCTCTATTCTTGACTGCAAATCTTTGATGGTGAAAGGCTTAACCAAAAAGTCATCGGGTTGAAGCTCCACAACACTGTGAACTAGTTCAGGGCTTGTTTCCGCGGAAGTAAAAATAAACCCAGTCCAGCGTTTTATTAAACGCTTGTTTAGTAGCTCTTCATAAAGTTGATAGCCATTTTGCCGTTTGCTCAAATCAAATGAACATATGATCAGGTCGAACTTATTGATTTCACAGCTTTCCTTGGCAACTGCGGCGGACTCAGCAATGAAAATATTCCGATAGGCTAAACGTTCTAGCGACTGTTTTAAATAGCTAAGGGCTAGAGGTTGTTCTTCCACAATTAAAATTTTTGAATTAACAAATGGTTGAACGGCCATATCGATATTTAGGTGTTGCTAGCAATAATTTTAGTCTAGTCGTTTCTTCAAACTTTTAAAACAGTCAGAGATAGAAGTTAAAATAAGAAGTGTAGAGACAACTTGGACATAATAGAAAGAGTAGATGATGAATGGTGGGTTGTACTGGACTTGAACCAGTGACCCTCGCCTTGTAAGGGCGATGCTCTCCCAACTGAGCTAACAACCCGGGATATGTGTAATTTGGTGGGTGATACTGGACTTGAACCAGTGACCCTCGCCTTGTAAGGGCGATGCTCTCCCAACTGAGCTAATCACCCAAATTACAGTCTATATTGGTGGGTTGTACTGGACTTGAACCAGTGACCCTCGCCTTGTAAGGGCGATGCTCTCCCAACTGAGCTAACAACCCAATATAGATTTTATATGGAATATATCCAACCGCGAAGCGGATTTAAATGGTGGGTTGTACTGGACTTGAACCAGTGACCCTCGCCTTGTAAGGGCGATGCTCTCCCAACTGAGCTAACAACCCGGGATATGTGTAATTTGGTGGGTGATACTGGACTTGAACCAGTG
>NZ_JASJUT010000002.1:665263-666544 GCF_030135505.1 Pseudoalteromonas obscura | reverse complement strand
TCTCCCAACTGAGCTAATCACCCAAATTACAGTCTATATTGGTGGGTTGTACTGGACTTGAACCAGTGACCCTCGCCTTGTAAGGGCGATGCTCTCCCAACTGAGCTAACAACCCAATATAGAATCTTAGATATGGTGGGTTGTACTGGACTTGAACCAGTGACCCTCGCCTTGTAAGGGCGATGCTCTCCCAACTGAGCTAACAACCCATATCTAATTTTACAACAAACATTGTGCATAACACCGCGTTGCTGTGGGGCGCTATTATAGGGAGCCGTGCAAAGGAGTCAATACTTAAAAATGAAAATTTCGTTTGCTTGCTGTATTTATAGGCAAATTAACAAAATTACAATTGCTCTTCATTATAAGGAGTGTAAATGACATAAATAAAAGAGGCACAAGTTATCGTTGTTAGCCCACAAAGCAACAAACGTAATGTGATTTGGAACAGTCTGGACGAGTGGATTATTGTTCTTTATTCAATTCCAATCCGGTTAGTTTAAATTATTAAGTTAAAACAATGTATGTGAGTGAACCAGGGGAGGGGAGTAACCAGTCTTTCTGTATAAAAATCAAACTAAAACAAAAGGTTTGATTGAATTAAGGCAGAGTTTTGTTTATATTGTGTCCTCTTGGGCGCTTTTTGAAGCAGTTAGAAAAAACTTAACTAAAAATTGTTGACTTTATTTTCCTCCCTGCATAGAATGCGCCCCGCACTCAGCGATGCACGGTGAAGAGTTCCCGTATGCAATAAGGGGCTATAGCTCAGCTGGGAGAGCGCCTCGCTGGCAGCGAGGAGGTCGGCGGTTCGATCCCGCCTAGCTCCACCAAGCATAATCGTTGAAAAAAGTCCTAGTGACATTGTTTAGTTTTAGACTTCGAGTGTTTAAAATTGAATTTGTGTCCCCTTCGTCTAGAGGCCTAGGACACCGCCCTTTCACGGCGGTAACAGGGGTTCGAATCCCCTAGGGGACGCCACTTACTTAGGTAAGTAAAAAACTCGTATGGTGAGAGTCTAAATAACCAGTCCTAGTGACACAGAATTGTGTCCCCTTCGTCTAGAGGCCTAGGACACCGCCCTTTCACGGCGGTAACAGGGGTTCGAATCCCCTAGGGGACGCCACTTACTTTAGGTAAGTAAAAAACTCGTATGGTGAGAGTCTAAATAACCAGTCCTAGTGACACAAAATTGTGTCCCCTTCGTCTAGAGGCCTAGGACACCGCCCTTTCACGGCGGTAACAGGGGTTCGAATCCCCTAGGGGACGCCACTTACTTAGGTA